>JBMCUI010000037.1:0-13342 GCA_048622675.1 Spirochaetota bacterium
GGGTGGCGTGGATATGGAATTTATGTTCCTGTTCCAGCAGGGTTATGTTTCCCTCCAGACAAAGCAGCTCGTGAGGCTTTTCGAAATGCTGGGGAGTATAATTTCCCTTTTCTTTAAAATAGCCCAGTTCAAAGTTTTTCAGCTGGCCTATTCCGCACAGGACCACCGCGGTTTTTACCCTGTGGTCCCGGCAGGCTTTTTCCAGTGACGGGTAAAAGTTTTCGTCTGGAAAAAGTCTTATCAATAAAAGATCGTCCTTCAGTCTGGTTTGCATTCCTTCCTCCCTGTCAAATAGTACTGCAGTATACTCCATATAAACCTACTTCCAACTCTATGGCTGTTCAACCTGAAAAAGTTCTCTGCCAGCATTTTTTTGAATAGTTCATCCCTGGTGGAAAATTTAATGGCTTTTTCCAGCACCCGGTTGAGGAGTTTCCCGGTTCTGCCTGTAAGGGTGGGCTTCAGGTATTCTCCGAAACTTTCCATGCATTGTTTCTGGTACCACGGAAAGGGTTTTTTTTCAAGTATGGTCCTGGCTGCCAGTTTGCCCGATAGCATAGCAAAGTATATTCCCTCTCCGGTGGAGGGATTAACCATACCAGCTGCATCGCCTGCTACCAGAGTATTATTGTGATAAAATTTTCTTATGGGTGAAAAAGGTATAATACTGGCCCTGTACTGCTTGCCGGCAACAGAGACGATGCCGCTTTCATTAACATAGTCAATATACCGGTAATAGATTTCCCTGATATTTTTCTGAGGAAGGTATGCTCCCACCCCGATATTCACATAACCCTGCTTGGGGTACACCCAGCAGTACCCCTTGATTCCCCCAAATGCATAGTGTATGTGAACAGTATCCACATCATGGTCAGTTTCAAAATCGCAGCACAGGCATATTCCGGCCCTGGGATAGCGGCCGGGATTTCGTGCACCGGTGGCATCTATAATAACAGCGCCTTCAGGTTTTTTCCCTCTGTAAAAAACCGCCCCTTGGGCAAGGGCCATCCGGTATAAAAAATAGTCCAGGTCCTTCCTTTGAAACACATTCAGCAAAGGTATCCGGGAAGCATACTCTGAGCTGTGCTGACCGCAGTAAAACCTCACCCTGTAGATGTATTTTCCCTGCACCTGTTTCAGATAGGGAAACTCCCGCTCATACTGCTGAGGGTTGAACAGCCCTCCTGCACAGGGCTTCTCCCTGGGGAAATCCACCGTATCGATGAGTTCTACTTCTGCTCCATTTTTTGCCAGAAAATAGGCGGCGGTGCTCCCTGCAGGCCCTGCACCAAAAACAGATACTTTCATGGTACAATTATAGTAATTATTTACTGCAGAATCAATACACCATGTTTGAGAATAGTATTACAGCAAAAACAACTGATAAGCTGCTTTGTAATGATTCGCCGCTGCAGGCGGCGTACCCCGGCTTCTAAGTAACTTCGAAGTTATTTTGTGATGCTCAGCCGCCCGGGATGCAAACCCCGGTCTTAGTCGGCAGAGCAGGTTTCACTCCCATGGGTGTCCATTTGCTTTGAAAGATGGATTGGTCCTGATTTATGCTGGTCCAGGCTTTTTATATTATTGCTTGTTGGTGGTGGAAATAAATAGTAAACTTCAAAATGAATTGTTAAATTGATGACATTAAAGGTGAGGAGAAAACCATGAATATATCGAATATTTTATATACTGAAAGCATCAAAACAGGAAGTGAAGCAGAAACCAAGTCTCAGGTGCTGAAGGAGCTGGCTGCACTGGCTGTTAAGAATCCTGTCCTTTCGGGGTATTCGGTGAATGATATTGTACAGGCTCTGGAAGCTCGTGAAAAGGTGGGAAGCACCGGGTTCGAAAACGGAATAGCTATACCTCACTGCAGCCTGGAAAACCTGGATGGATTTGTTCTGGGCCTGCTTATTGTCCCGGAGGGTGTTGATTTCCAATCCATGGACGGGAAAAAAACCAAAATATTTTTTTTGATAATAGGACCAAAGCAGAGGAGAAACCAGCACATTCAAATTTTATCTTCTGTTTCCAGGCTCCTCTCCACTCCAGAGTCGGTAAAGAGGCTGCTGGAGGCAAAAGACCCCATTTCGGTAAAAAAAATAGTTGCTGAGCTTCTGGAATTCAAGGAAGCAAAACCTGCTGAAGAGGAAATCCAAAAAAACCTGTTCCAGGTATTTGTTCAAAAAGAGGAGTATTTTAACGATATACTTCAAATATTTACAGCTGCAGTTCCAGGGTCCATAGCAGTGGTGGAGAGCAGCAATGCCGGGTATTACCTGGATAAAATGCCTCTTTTTACAGCATACTGGGCGGAGAGCAACCGTACATTCAGCAGAGTAATTCTTGCAGTGGTTGACAGAAACTTTACCAATGAAGTAATCCGAAGATTGAATACCATTGTTGAAAACATAGACAAGGAGCCGGGGGTGCTGTATACGGTACAGGAGCTGTTTTATACCGGCGGGTCTATAGAGTTCTAACATAGGCATCCTTCAGTGCTGAAACGGAGAGAGAAATGGGCTTTATAGAAAATATTCAGGTCTGGCTGCAGGAACTGTCGCTTCCCATCCTTCTTATAGTCGGTGTTATGACCATGCTGGGGCTGTTTGCAGGGAGGTCTATCCGGCATCTGCGACTTCCTTCTATCATTGGATTTATGATGGTAGGGGTTATTATGGGCCCGTCTTTGCTGAATATACTGAACAGCAATGTGCAGGAGCATCTGGCATTTATCACAGAGCTGGCCCTGGGGTTCGTAGCCCTGAGCATAGGTCTGGAGCTCAGCTTCAGAAATCTGAGGGGCCAGGGAATGGGCATGATTTACATCATCATGTGTGAATCGTTACTTGCATTCGGAGTGGTAAGTGCAGGAATATATATGGTTACCGGCAGTCTTCCGCTGGCGCTTATATTCGGGGCAGTGGCACCGGCAAGTGCCCCTGCAGGTACAGTGGCAATCATCCAGGAGTATCGCTCCCGGGGGAGCCTTACCAATGCACTGTACACGGTGGTGGGGTTTGATGATGGGCTGGGAATTATTATATTCGGTTTTACGTTTGCTTTTGTCAGCAACCTGATTGCTCCCGGGGCTCAGGGCCAATCAGGGGAGCTGGGAAGTCTGATATTGGCACCACTCAGGGAAATAGGACTGAGCATTGGAGTGGGTGGGGTTGTATCGGTAATTTTTTGCTATCTGGCCAGGAAGCTTACCAGTGCCAGGGATATTTTTGTTCTTCTTTTTTCTTCTGTTCTCATTTCTGTAGGTATCAGCACCAGGCTTCATTTTTCACTTATTCTTACCAATATGGTACTGGGAATTGTTGCGGTAAATACTCAGCCCCGTAACTTTATTCAAAAGATCAGAGACGAGCTTACTGAAATAATGCCCCTTCTGTTTGTACTTTTTTTCGTACTGGCAGGAGCAAACCTGCACATCTCAGTGCTCCCATCTCTGGGAATAATAGGTCTTGTGTATATGGTCTGCCGAATTACCGGATTGATGGGAGGAGCATGGATAGGAGCAACTATAGGGAAAGCAGAAAGCAAAATTCGAAAGTATCTGGGTATGGGTATATTATCACAGGCAGGAGTGGCTATCGGACTGGCGTTGATTGTAAAACACCACTTCAGCCAGCTGGGTGATGAGGGCGCAGGGATCGGCTCTATAGTTATTACCAGTGTGACCGCCACTTCAATAATTTTCGAAGTGATAGGGCCGGTTTTAACCAAGATAGGACTGAGTAAAGCAGGAGAAATCTCTTCTCCGTGAGCCTACCTGAAAAGAACGTATTTACGCAGGAAAAAATTGAAGAAAAATATAGTGCTTCCGGCTATTATTTTTGAATATATATAGAAGATATTGATATGTTCTGTCAGAGACCACAGCATCAGCTCATTTAATCCCAGTCCTGCTGTGCCTATAGAAATAAAAATAACGTATTCCAGATGTTTGCTGTTCAGGGTTCTTTTATTGAATACCCACCATACACTCAATATGTAGCTTATAGAACCTCCGGCAACAAAAGAAATCAGGTTTGAAATAAGGTAGTAGATGCCAGCCACTTCGGTAAGCAGTACCAGCACTCCAACATCCAAACAGAATGCAATATTGCTTGAAATAACCGACCGTAATAAGTGAACCAGAGTATTATCTGATTTTTTCAGGAATATTTTATCAAACAACGCCTTTTCCGAAAAGCAGGTTATGGTTTCATATGCTAATCTCTGTGGAGCATTTTAAAAGAGCTTCTCATTAACAAATCAGAAGAAATTGAATTGTCATTTCCATAGCATAAACCATACATAATTCCCTGTACAGAGTCAAGACAGCTTCCAGGGTTAAAGTTTAAGGTTGAATATACCAGCCGATAATATTAAATAATGGCAAGTTGTTAAAAATTAACCGGTGAGATATAATAAGATATGGAGGTTATATTTACTACGGCAGGTCCGGAGTTAAAATGGAAAAAATTAATATAACACAGGGAGTTTACTGGGTGGATATCCCGGAGGCAAACCTTTATGTGCTCTGCGGGTGTCCTGCTGACAGTGTCAAGCACATGATGAAGCGGGGGCTGATTGTAAATAAGGAAAAACAGGGGGTAGTTTACGAAACAGGGCCCAATGCTATTCTGCTTTCCGACCTCTCCATTCAAAACGGCAGTTTTGCCAACCTGGCGGAGTTTCCTGTACTGCAGATGTTGTACAGACAGGGGATGATTCTACCCGGACATCCCAACAATACCGGAATAAAACCAATGCTTATCGGCCAGGAAAACCAGGTGAGAGCCCAGAGTCAGTACATATATCGGGGTATCTATGGGCTCATCAGTGAAGAAGAAATTACCGCAGCCGGAGTGCCCAGGGACGAGGCCGGGGAATTAATGCGGCTGAAGCTTCGGTTTGCTTTTAACCGGATTAAAAATACGGAGGAGCTGATAGAGTTCAGGACGGTTGACAACGGGGCAGTGGAATTACGCAACGGGGTGTACATTGCCCGAAAGGGGTTCAATATATACCAGTTCTCCTGCGGGGAGGAATCTGTAGTGGTGAACCTGAACCTGGCAAATGATGAGAGCTACCGGCCCACGTACAGTCTGGGTGTACACAGAATCAAAAAAGAATATTTTTCGGTGATACACATAGGAGAAGGCGACGGTTGGGATGTGGACAGGCCCTGTATGGGGAGCATCCTTTCTTTTCAGGGAAAGCTTTATCTCATTGACGCCGGCCCCAATATCATCCACAGCCTCACATCACTGGGAATAAGTGTAAATGAAATAGAAGGGATCTTTCATACTCACGCTCATGATGATCATTTTGCCGGTCTGCCTTCTCTTCTTCGTTCGGACCATCTTATCAAATACTTCACCACTCCCATGGTCAGGGATTCAGTGGTTAAGAAGCTGGCAGCGCTTATGGCCATGAATGAGGACAGCTTCAACAAATATTTTGAAATCCATGATCTGGAGGTTGATACATGGAACAACATAGAGGGGCTGGAGGTCATGCCTGTTTATTCACCCCATCCGGTGGAAACCAATATTATGTTTTTCCGGACTCTGTGGGAGGGAGGAAACAAGACCTATGCCCATTTTGCGGATATCGTGTCTTTTGATGTTTTACAGAAAATGATCACCGATGATCCTTCTGAAAGTGGAATAACTGAAGAGTTCTACCACCGGGTGAGAAAAAACTACCTTCGGAAAGTTGACCTTAAAAAAATTGATATTGGTGGGGGTTTAATCCACGGAAGAGCTGAAGACTTTATCAAAGATCAGTCTTCCAAGATAATTTTGAGCCATACCTCGCTTGAACTTACCGATTCACAGAAGGAAATCGGCTCAAATGCTACTTTTGGGATGGAGGATGTGCTGATACCTGCTGTGCAGGATTATTCCATGCAGTCGGCTTTTAATTATCTTCGTTCCTACCTTCCCTCTGTACCGCTTTACGAAATATACATGCTTTTAAACTGCCAGGTGGTAACCTTCAATGCCGGTTCCATATTAATTAAAAAAGGAACGGAAAACAATAAAATATACCTGATTCTGAACGGGGTGGTAGAAATTATCCGGTCCGAGACAGGAACCCGCAATATGCTTTCAGCAGGCTCCCCCATTGGGGAGCTTTCCAGTCTTATTGGCGGGGTCTCAGATGCAACATTCCGGGCTGCAAGCTATATCAGGGTTTTAAAAATACCCTGCAATCTGTACCTGGAAGTAATAAAACGAAACGATCTCTATGAGGACATAAGAAAGGTGCATGAGAACAGACAGTTTTTGCAGAGCACCTGGCTGTTCGGTGAAATGGTCTCCAGCCTGATCCAGAACCGGATTGTTCATTATATGTCAAGCATAACCTGTTCGGGAGGAGAATGCATCAACTCTAATGGCTCTCCCTGGCTCTACTTGCTGGACAAGGGCGATATAGAGATATACTCAGGAAAAAAGCTTATTGAAAAGCTGACTCCGGGTGATTTCTTCGGGGAAGAAGCCATACTCATGGAGAAGCCCACTCTGTTCACAGCCCACGTCAAGAAACGTTCCCGGGTGTACCTTATCCCGGGAGAAGTCCTGGAGGACATTCCCATAGTACAGCTCAAGCTGCTGGAAACCTTTAAGAAGCGTCTGGGAGCTCTGGGGTCCCGCTATCCAATTTGATGGTTGTCCCGGGTAAAAAATAATTGATTATCAAGTGGGCATTTTTTACATTGTCAACTCTGCATATGCACACAATATTTTTTATGCGCTGCAGCAGTACAGCTGCATTTAAACAAATTATGACGAGGAGTGTACGGTGGAGCATACTTTACGCCTAGGCATAGCAGGATACGGAAATGTGGGAAGGGGAGTTGAAGATGCCATTATCCGGAATCCCGATATGAAACTGGAAGCAATTTTTACCAGAAGAAGCCCTGAAACCCTGGATACCAGGGGGCTTACAGAAAATATTTGTGCTGTTTCAAAGGCAGAAGAGTTTACTGAGGCCATCGATGTACTGATACTCTGCGGGGGTTCGGCTACAGACCTCCCCCGGCAGGGACCCCATTTTGCGGCTATGTTCAACACTGTGGACAGCTATGATACTCACGCAAAAATTCCCCGGTATTTCGAATCAATGGACACTGTATCAAGAAAGGCAGGCAGGACCAGTGTTATCGCTACCGGGTGGGACCCCGGGCTTTTCTCTGTGGCCAGGGTCATAGAAGAGGCGGTGCTTCCACAGGGAAAAGGATATACCTTCTGGGGCAGGGGAGTAAGCCAGGGCCACTCAGATGCTATCAGGAGGATAAAAGGAGTAAAAGATGCCAGGCAGTATACCATACCCAAACAGGAAGCCATTGACAGGGTCCGCAGCGGGGAAACCCCGGAGCTGTCTGCCAGGCAGAAGCATATAAGGGACTGCTATGTGGTTGCAGAAGAAGGAGCAGATACCGAAAGGATACGCCGGGAAATTGTGAATATGCCCCATTACTTTGCTGATTATGAGACCAGGGTAACGTTCATTTCATATGAGGAAATGAAAAAAAACCACTCCCGTATGCCCCATGGAGGATTTGTTCTCAGAAGCGGTACCACCGGAGAAAACAACAATCAAATTATAGAGTTCAGTCTGAATCTGGCCAGCAACCCGGAGTTCACCGGGAGTGTTTTAATAGCCTATGCCAGGGCTGCCTGGAGACTGAACCACCAGGGAAGGATCGGCGCATATACAGTATTTGATATTGCTCCTGGATATCTTTCCATCCGGACCCCTCAGGAGCTCCGAGAGCAGATGCTGTAATTCTCTCGGGCTTATGGCGGCTAATAACGGATTTCCTGGTAGTGTCTGAGAACTTTCCTGTATACATCAGGTCCCGGATTATTGCTGTCAGTACAGGACTCCTTTTTCCACTTCGGTTACAGCCTGCTCAATGGTATCTATGCTCCACTCCATTTCCTCCTGGGTTATTACCAGCGAGGGCCGCAGTGTAATGACGCTTCCTTCGATTATTTTGAAGGCAAGACCCTTTTCCATGCATTTGTACATTATTGCTTCAGCTTCCCTGACTGCTCTGGTCTTGTTTTTCTGATCCGAAACCAGGTCTATGCCGATGTGCAGTCCCAGTCCCGCCACATTGCCAATCAATGGGTGTCGGGATTTCATCTCCTGGAGCCGGTCCAGGGCATGTTTCCCTACCTTTGCTGCATTGTCCACCAGGTTGTTTTTTTCTATGTATTCTATTTCTGCCAGTCCTGCAGTGGCACACAGAGGGTTTTTCTCATGGGTGTAATGGCCGATGGAGCGGTGCTGGAGTACATTATACCTGTCAGTGGTTACAATTCCGGCAAAAGGCAGAATCCCCCCTCCCAGAGACTTGCCCAGCCCCAGTACGTCAGGAGCTACGAAGTGCTCGCAGGCGAACATTTTTCCGGTCCTGCCCAGACCTTCGATTATTTCATCAAAAATAAGAAGGGCTCCGTTTTTCTCTGTCAGCTCCTTCAGGGATTTCCAGTAGGTGCTGCTGGGTACCACCGGTGTTGCTGATACAGGCTCCCCGATTATGGCAGCAATACCCGGCTCCCTTTCCATTACCAGCTCAATCTGTCTCAAACATTCGTTGTCCACATTATCAGGGTTTTCAAATCCCCATGGATTTCTGTAGTAGTTTGGAAACTCCACATGCAGGGCTCCCGGCACCATGGGTCCGTAGCCTCCCTTGAAATGCTCTTCGCCTCCAACACCGGCCGCAGCATACCCTGCACCATGGAAGGAGTCCCAGAAAGATATGGTTCTGAAGTTCCCGGTGACCTGCTTTGCCAGGGAAACAGCCATTTCAATGGCTTCCGACCCCCCTGGACAGAAAAGAGACCTTTCCAGCCGGCCAGGGGTTATGTGAGCAAGTTTCTCCGCCAGTTTAACGGCAGGGACGTTGGTGTACCTCCGCGGGGTAAATGCCAGCTGGTGGTCCAGGGCCTGTTTGACCGCACTGATTATTTCGGGGTTGCTGAAACCCGCATTGTGCACCCCGTTTCCATGCATGTCAATGTACTTTTTACCGGACAGGTCCTGTATGTATGCTCCATATGTTTTTTCCAGGACATTCATTACTGGAGTGGAAAGACTCTGGTGAAGGAAGTATTGTTTGTCTTTTTCAAACCATTTTATGGTCTCCTGGTCAAAATTTCTGCTCCAGTATTTTTCTCTCACAGGAGATACATTTATATCTCCCTGCTCTCTGCTGATTTGTAGCTGTTCGGGCATGGAGTACTCCTTTCTGTGAGTAGTTATTACGCTGATACTAATTATTCAGGATATGATAGTATATGTCAAATCACTTATTGTTATATTTACTATAAATGAAAATGAAAAAAGGGACAGGCTGCTTTTTCCAGCTGTCTTCAACCAGCCTTCTGTAATTTAAATCTCCCTTGAACAGGACCAGAGTGGGACGGGAGTTGAAGAGACTGAAAGAAGCACGTTGGCCACGAGGGAAACCGGAGGTTTCAGGTTATGATAAAGCTCCCCCTCTTGCAAAAATCGATAAGGGGCTTTAGATTTTTATGACCGTATTTTACCGCCTCTTCCAGTGCAAAAGCCAGGTTCAGGGTATCCGCATAAGAAACAATCTGCCCCTCTCTGGTTTGGTAATTGCCATTCCAGTTGTCCATTTCCTGGTTGATGCCCTGCTGGTCGTAGCCTCCTTCAGGGTTTTTATACCTCTTCTTCAGATATTCCTGATTGGGCTTTGTCCCTGCAGGCTCCCATCCAAATTTTCGGGCCAGGTTGAGAATATTTTTCCAGGTATTGTAGCCGATACGGTAGGTATCTCCTGTTGAACTTATCAGGTTCATACTCATTTTTTTAGTTTATGCTGTTGGTCGAACAACACACCTTTATTAGTGGAGAAAAAATTTATCTTTATACCACCCCAGGTACTGGGATGACATGAATGTAAGCGGTTTAACAGCAAGATTAAAATTATTTGACAGGTTTAAAAGCACCTGGTTTAATTCCTGTATCTGAGCAATGGGCTGCTGAGCAGCGGCTTTGTAAAAATATTTTCCATACTTGGTAAACTCCTCCCTGCTCCTTCTGGCTATTAATTCCAGTCGCTTCAGAGCACCGAACAGGTATCTGTGCCTGGAGTCAATGTAGTCTGGAAATATACCGGTAATAAACAGGCAGATGTCTGCAATTCTTTTGTAGGAAGGGAACCTCTGTTCAGGATCGATCATCTGGCTGTATTTTATAAGACTGTCGATATCAAAATCATTGAACTTTAGTCTTCTCCATACTCCCTTTCGTACCTGGACCAGAAGCGAGTAGCTGTTTATCTTGACAAATGATACCAGCATGTCGCTGAGGTAATTTCTGAGGTTTTTCTTTTCCAGAAACTCAACTACTTTCTGGCTGTCGAACACCACAGCCGAATACCGCTCCTGCTGCTCAACAGTGTAGGCACGATGTTCCAGGTCCTGCTTGACCCTGTTAAGAAGCACGGTAAAGAACAGGAGGGGTGAGGCATTTATAATGGTTTCAGGGTTGTGTACCAGGTAATTGAAGAGTTTTTCATCGGAAAGCATCCCTTCCAGGATGTCCTCGTCTTCCCTGAGAGTTTTTATCATCCTGTCCTTATTTTTATGATTGGGCGCCAGAACATCCACCAGGAACGAAAGGTCCTTTTCACTGAATGTCGAGCACTGCCTGTTCATGACCTCTTGCTTCTCCTTATATAGTTTTTATTACAGTAATACGGTAATATAGTTATACCTGCCGGTTAAAGGGTAAACATACTATCATTATTGTTTTTTTAAAACTGAGAGAGTTCTCAGCCTGTTAATGGCACATGCCAGCTCCAGGGTTCTGAACATGGCATAATTCCCGGAAGCTCTGCCTCCCAGTATGTCCATTCCCTTCTGGTTAAGGTCGGCTGCCACCTGGTTTATAATTTCCCCGATGGTGCGCTTTCCGTCCATATATCTTGTAGCGTAATAAATAGCATCGCCTATGGTCCTGGTCTGGCTGATGTCCACCAGCTGCTCTACTGCTCCCAGGTCGATTCTGTGAGTCCCGAAGGCAATGGACTGCATTCCCTTGGAGGTGATTTTTACTTCCTTTTTCCCTTTGCTGGGATCAAAGCTGCCTGAAAGGGGTACCCGTTCGGTGATATGCCCAAAGTGCTCTCCTCCCTCTTTTCTCCGCTCGGAGCGATATTTTTCGGCAATTCCTCTGGCCTGATCGGTCATATCGTAGGGTCTGTACTCTACAAGACACACCACATTATCGGCGACATCGAAGTAGTCGCCGGAGCCGCCTATAGCCAGAATGGTAGATACTCCGAGGTCCCGGTAAAGCTGCCTGACTTTATCGATAAATGGAGTGATAGGCTCTTTATCCTTTGAGACCAGCTCCTGCATCCGGTGGTCTCTGATCATGAAATTAGTAGCAGAGGTGTCCTCGTCCATGACCAGCAGTTTTGCTCCTGCTTCCAGAGCTTCTATGATGTTTGCCGACTGGGAAGTGCTTCCGCTTGCATCCGGTGAGGAAAAAGCCCGGGTATCCTTTCCGAACGGGAGATTGGATATAAACGGGGAAATATCCACTTTTTCAATCCTGCGGCCGTCTTCTGCCCTTATCTTTATGGTATGCGGGCTGGATACCACGAATTCTCTTCCGTCCCCTGGTATATGGTTGTATATACCCAGCTCCAGGGCATTGAGAAGGGTGGACTTTCCATGATAGCCTCCTCCCACTATCAGGCTGACCCCTTCCGGTATTCCCATACCGGAAACCTTCCCCCTGTTGGGAACTGTGAGGGCAACTCTGTAGGAATCAGGAGAGTTAAACGGCACCACTTTGCCTCTGGTAAGGGGGCGGGGGTCAACGCCGCTGGCCCTGGGAAGTATGGACCCGTCCGCTACAAATCCCACCAGGCCCTGTTTTTCCAGTTCGTTTCTGAGATGGTCTGCATCTTCGGCTGTTTCAATATGCCTGTAGAGTTCTTTATGGTGGAGGTTTTTGAAATACAGCGAATCATTGACAATCCTGGGCAGCTCCTGGAAAAACATAGCCTGGGCATGCTTTCCTGCTACTTTGCGTCCAAACGCAGGAAGGCCCATAATAAATCGGGCTTCCACATATTCTGAGGTGATGAACGCAGAGGTTCTTTCCAGTATTTCCTGGGAAGGACGGTCTATGGTTATAGTCCCGCTTTTACCGCTTCCCCTTTTTCCCCTGGCATATTTCCGGCAGGCATCCAGGAATTTTCTGGTGAGAAAATTCCTCAAAGCCACTTCCCTGCTCTGGGAGGAATAAGTATCCCTGGGGAAAAGGGCACGTTTCTGCGGTACCTGTACTCTGATATCGCTTGGAGAAGCAAAAGGGTCCCCCTGAACATAGTCGATAAAAAGAATGTAGTCTCCGAAGTGATATTTACCCCTGATGTCCTTGTATGCCTTGTACCCCCTGCTGTCTATCCGCATGAGGGTTCTTTTCAGATGATCCGAAGAATGTACATTTTGGTATTTAGTGAGATCTCCCAGCCTGGATGTATGCAATTTTCTCTCCTGTAGTATATCCAAAACTTAACATGAAATTGGATATCCTGTCAAATTATTATATTGTTACTGGCTGATGGTTATAAAACTGTACAAAAGGGGCATATTGAATTATCATACTAACGATAATGTGTAGTGGTCTTCACTGAACCTGGATTGACGCAGGAACGGGATTATGCAGGTATTTATCAGCGAATATTTCTGTAATATCTAAATAAAAGGAAAAATAGATAAAAATGTCTCAACTGCCCCAACTGGTACGGTTCTTAATAGCATTTTTTCTTCTGGTAATGGTGGTTGTAGTGGGAGTTTTGGGCTATTCATTTATAGAAGGATGGCCATTCCGGGAGAGTCTGTATATGACTTTTATAACCATTACCACGGTTGGTTTCCAGGAAGTGAAGCCTCTTTCTCCCCAGGGGAGGCATTTTACTATTTTACTGCTGATTTTCAGCTTCCTTACAGTGGGATATTCAGCTACCACTCTGATTACCTTCATTTTCGAGGGACAAATTTTACATGCAATGAAGGAGCGGCGTATGAAACGACTGACCAGAAAAATCAGGGATCATTATATCATATGCGGATGCGGAGATGTGGGCAGGGAAGTGGCACTTGAGTTCAAGAGGGCCAGAGAAAAATTTTTAGTCATAGACCGCAACCCCGGTGAGTCGGAGATGGCCCGGGACGAAACGATATTGTTTGTGGAGGGCAATGCCTTTGAAGACGAGGTTCTGAAAGAAGCACAGATTGAAAGGGCAAAGGGTCTGGTTGCTGCTCTGCCGGATGATGAATCC
>JBMCUI010000038.1:0-13306 GCA_048622675.1 Spirochaetota bacterium
CTCTGTAACTGTACGATTACCGAGAAGAAATCTTCCTTTTTTATCTTTAATGTAAATAAAATCTGGGATATTATCGATGAGAGTAAGCCGAAAGTTGCGGTCCTCTTTTATTTTTTCTTCCGCTTGCTTGAGTTCGGTAATATCCGTGAGAGTGTGAACAGCACCGGCAATATTTCCTTCTTTATCAAATACCGGGTCAACGGTGTCTTTGAACCAGCGGTGGTCCAACTTTAGTATAAGTGTTTCTCTCCTGCGGGACTTCAACATAAGGTTGAAGGGACACTGGCTGTCCTCCACTGTATTTTTGCATATTAATTCAAAACAGGTACGACCAAGAATATCATTGAATGGTCTATTGATTATGATAGCAAGTGCCTTGTTGCATCGGGTGAACTTTTTGTCTGCACTCAGAAGAGCAATTCCATCTTCAATGGCATCGAACGTCTTTCGCCATTCCTGTGCAGCAGTTTGCAGGGCCCTGTCATTTTTCTGTTTTTCTTCCCTTATACGTTGCTTTTCCAGGGCTGCTTTGACAGCAGGGACCAGCCGCACCGGATGGTCTTTGATAACATAGTCTGCAGCTCCTGCTTTCATACATGCAACAGCGGTCTCTTCGTTCATTGAACCGGTAACGATGATGAATGGAGTTAAAGGGGAAAAATCATTTACCAGCGTAAGCGCTGCCATTCCGTCGAACTGGGAGAGCTTGTAGTCTGAAAGTACTACATCAGGCTTGAAATTTTTCAGCTCTCTGAGGAAAGCTTTCTTTGTATCAACTTGCCTTGAGGAAAAGGCAAGGTTTTCTTTTCTCAGCTCATGTTCCATCAGTTCAGCATCTGCAGCTACATCTTCGAGTATAAGAATACGGAGTTTATTTTTCATGAACTCACTCCACAAATCTTCTTTTTAGTAACTGCCATAAGTTACTTTGTTATGCACGTCCGCCCCAGGCGGTGTCCCCCGATTTTTCATTAACTGCAAAAAATGTCTCATTTGAAACCTCCAGTCCGTCTACCTTGGGAAGCTTCAAATCAAGGAGGACCACCTTCGGAGCATTCTGAATATCCCGGTGTGCATAGCAGCCGGTGGTAAAAATATATTCCAGGGCTTCAGCCCCGTCTTTTACCACGAAAACCTTGTTGGCCAGGTTGTGCTTCTTCAGGGCCCTGAGGGTGAGCTCGATATCGTGCTGATTGTCTTCCACCAGCAGTATTTCAATTGCGTTATGGTCCATATCATTATTCCTCTTTTCCTGGAATAGTAAAGTAAAATGCTGCTCCTTGTTTTAGTTCTGCTTCTGCCCACACCCGCCCGCCGTGCTTGTTGATGATCCGCTTGACAATGGCCAGTCCCACTCCCGTACCCTCGAACGCATCGTCGCTGTGTAGCCTCTGGAAGACCCCGAACAGCTTGCCCACATATTTCATATCAAATCCTACTCCATTGTCTTTTACATAATAGATTTTTTCATTTTCTTCTTCTCTGCATCCCACTTCAATCACTGCTTTCTGTGTGGGCCTGCTGAATTTGATGGCATTGGAAAGAAGGTTAACAAATACCTCACGGAGCATAGACCTGTCACCTCTGGCATTGGGGAGGGTATCAATTTTCACCTGAAGGTTTCTGTTATGGGCCGCGGGTTGCAGCTCTTTTACTACCTCTTCTGCAAGTTTGCGCATGTTGACCGCAGATTTCTTCACTTCTTTGCGCCCTATGCGGGAAAATGAGAGAATATCGTCTATTAACTGGCCCATTTTAGCGGCGTTGGTTTTAATATTGTTGAACAGCCGCCTGCATTCTTCGTCAAATTGGTCCGAGTGGTCTTCCAGCAGAATCTGGGAAAACCCGTTGATGGCCCGGAGGGGGGCCCTCAGGTCGTGGGAAACGGAGTAGGCAAATGACTCCAGCTCTTTGACCACCTCCTGAAGCTGAGAGGTGCGCTCCTGCACCCTGCGCTCAAGGTCTCTGTTAAGTTGACGAATTTCTTCTTCTGCCTGCCTGCGCTCTGTTATATCCCGTATGAATGCGAGATCAGCAGGTTTTTCTTTGACATAAACCCGCACTGCGTTAATTTCCACCGGGACCTTTGTTCCGTCTTTCCTGAGCAGTTCTGCTTCGTAGATAGAAGGCACCTGTTTTCCTTCAATCCGGTTTTTATACCTTTTTAGAACAATTTCCCTGTAGTCCGGTGCAACAAAGTCTAAATAATGAGCATTTTTCATTTCTTTCCGGGAATATCCAACTATTTCACCAAATGCTTTATTCATAAACGTCAGCACACTGTCCTGGATCATTATTATCCCGTCTTTTGAGCTGTTCACCAGGGTAGAATATTTTGCTTCTGAGTCTGTAAGCTTTCCCTGCAGCCGCTGCCTGTCCAGTGCTTCTCCAACTTTAAGCACCTCCTGGTCTATCACGAGAGGCTTCACGAAATAGCCGCTGGCGCCTTGTTTCAATGCTTCTATTGCATTGAGCAGGGCGGCGTGGCCGGTAATGATTATGCAAACCATATCGGGATGTATCGATTTTAATTTCTTTAACAGCGCTATCCCATCCCTGTCGGGAAGCTTTATGTCAATGAAAGCGGCATTGAATGCAGTTTGTTTTATTTTATCAACTGCCTTCTGGCCTGTGCCTGCAGTGACGACAGTGTATCCTTTCTCCTGGAATATATCTGAAAGGCTCTCGCATACATTCGGATCATCGTCAACAATCAAAAGCTTCTTCCCAGTCAATTTCGCTTCCTCCATGTTCGGGCTTTTTTAATTTCCCTGTTTTCTTTTGCTTTGATATCTGTGTAACCAGGGCAATGACTCTGTCCATGTCCAGGGGTTTATACAGGCAGGTTTAGGCACTTTCTTTGATTGACTCTTTTACCAGCTCATCAACAGAATGAGCGGTCATCATCACCACCTTGGTAGAAGGACTTACCTGCCTTGCTTCTTTGAAGATTTCCACTCAGTTGATCCCCGGCATTTTGATATCCATCAATGCAACATCATAGGTCTTCTGTTTGATCATCTCAATAGCCCTGTAACCGTCTTCTACTGAATCAACCTCATATCCCATCCTACCGAGGATGTCGGACATGGTCTCGCTCATACCCGGGTCGTCGTCAACAATAAGCATACTGGCTTTTTTATTTTTACCCATTCTCCCCCTCCTTACCCTTGAATGGTAGTATAATAGTGAAGGTTGTTCCCCTGCCCACTTCACTCTTAACCTCTATCCTGCCGTTGTGTCTTTCAATGATGCCCTTTACTATTGACAGCCCCAGCCCGATGGCCGCCAAACGCTGTGAGCGGACCAGCCGCTCCTGAGTTTCTTTCAGCTCCCGGGCCATGCGGGTGAAGGACCTGGCCAGCTCGCCCAGCTCATCTTTTGTTTTTACCTCTACTTTTTGGTCCGGTTCTCCTTTCCCGATTGACTACGCCCCCTGGGTTAATTTTATTATCGGTTTTGTGATGGAACGGAATATGAACACTGCAATGAGAATACTTGCAGTTAT
This sequence comes from Spirochaetota bacterium, assembly GCA_048622675.1. Lineage (GTDB taxonomy): Bacteria > Spirochaetota > B62-G9 > B62-G9 > DRHN01 > JBMCUI01. The sequence goes on from JBMCUI010000038.1 coordinate 3,509, forward strand.
TAAAACAAGGGAAAAAATTAAAATGTTTTTCCTCAAAGTAAAAGCGGGCTTCAACACCTCTTGTGTGTCATGGCCCATAATCAGCACCCATCCAAGCCCTTCGTAGTCCCTGTGGCCTCTGGAGCTTGCAGAGGAAAAAAGCTTTTCTCTTCCCCCCTCCCTGGCAATAAAGAAGCTGCTTTCAGCCTGTATCTTTGTAAAAAACTCCTTGTCTGATACATCCTCCAGGAACCTGAAGGCTCTGGAAGAGTACATCAACCTCCCCTTCTCGGTGATCAGTTTTCCTCCGGTGGTTTCGTATTTTTTTTATTGCTATCTCTGACTCTTTTATAATCTCAGTTGCAGAAAACAGCCCCTTTATGACTCCTATAAAGTTTCCTTCGCTGTCGTCAATCCTCACCCCGATGGGAATGCCATATTCTTCACTGCTTTTATCATACTCAACATTTCCTGTGTATAAACCCCTTTCTTTTGCAGCCTGCCACCACTGCTCATCGTCCTGTCTGTAGTCCGAAGTCTTGGCAGTCTGGGCAACAGCAGCGCCGTATTTATTGGTTACAAAAATTTCTGCAAATACCCTGTAGCCATAGTTTTCCTCGTAGAATCGTATAAATTCCTCTCTGAGCATTTCATCAGCCAGAACATAGAACTCCTGCCAATGGACTCCTTCAGATATTTATGGCTTTCAGCTGCTGAATACAGTGACAGAGCAGCCAGGGCCATCACCACAAGTATAAAGCCGGCAGTCAACTTTGCTCCGATTTTATTCCACATTTTTTCTCACCGTTACCCTTATTATTATAATATTTATCTCAAATACCCCACCTCCCCATCAACGATCTGTTTTACTACCTCTGTGATTTTCCCAAACTCTGTTGCTTTCTCAAAAAAGTAATCTGCGCCCAATTCCATGCATTTTTACGGTACTGTGGATAGGGATAGTTGGTAAATATTATTACCATAGGAACTGGACTGTTTTTCTTTATAGTTCATCAACCCATCCCTCAGTATTTCATGATCCATATCCCTCGGTATTGCGTTCAGTAATCTTTTTTTAATGAAGAATCGTTTGATGTTTATTATCGTTTTGTTTCAGACCAGCCGAAATACTTTATAAACAATTCTCTTCTATTGTAAATTATAGTACATACTTGATCACATTACAAAAAATTGTTAGAAACAATTTATCTTACAAATAATATAGATAATCTCCTCAGGGTATCTCGGCTGAATAAATGGTAGCAATAGTTTATGCTGCATGCTGCTTTTGGAAAGCTGGGGACCAGGGGTGTTTAAAATTCCGGGTAGGAAAAAACATTATAATAAATTTCCGGGGATGATTTTATTGAAACATGAGGATTGTTCAGCTATATTTGAGATGAGGAGTTTGGAGAAAAAAGGCTGGTTTAGATGGCTGCAAAAATTACAGTTTCTTGCAGAAGGTCAGTATATACTGTGATTGTAGTGGCAGTAACTGCGGCTTTTTGTGGGACAGCACTTGCCGGTTCAGATGGGAAACAACCAGTTACACAAGGGGAGGACAATATGACAACAAACCGTACCATAGACCTTCCACAGCCGGCATACTCCGGAGGGGTTTCTGTGGAAGAGGCCCTCAACCAGAGACGGTCGGTAAGGGAGTACACTGAACGGCCTCTCAGCCTGAACGAAGCCTCCCAGCTTTTGTGGGCCTGCGCCGGTACCAGTGCTGTTACAGGGGCCACCAGGACCTACCCTTCTGCAGGAGGGCTCTACCCACTGGAGTTTTACCTGGTCGCAGGAAATGTACAGGAGGTCACCCCCGGGGTTTACCTGTACACCCAAACCGGTCATTCACTTCAGCCGGTAAAACATGGAGACTTTCGGAAAGAGCTGGCCCATGCAGCCCTGGGCCAGAGGTGGATTGCACAGGCACCGGCATGCCTGGTCATTGCTGCTGTGTACAGGAAGACCACCAGGGTATACGGGGAGCGGGGAAGGGTCCGTTATGTGCACATGGATGCAGGCCATTCAGCCCAGAACATCTACCTGGAAGCAGCCGCCCTGGGCCTGGGTACGGTGGCTATCGGGGCATTCAACGATGAAATGGTGAAACAGGTGCTGGGGCTGACCAGGGCAGAGCCCCTTTATCTATTTCCGGTGGGGGAACCGGGAGAATAGTGGAAGGATCGGCAGAGTACGGTTAGTTCTGTATACAGTGGGGCAACCGGAATAGTAATGGTTGGTTCTGGAGATGGGTGTTCAGCTGTAAGCAGTGTATTTTATACACAGATGAGAGTGCAGAGGGTATCAGTGTCTGTCCCAGATATAAGAAAAAAATTGCTTTACATGATTATTAAATCCGTTTAGTTAAATCAATAGATAATGTGTTTAAGCAGGTCAAGAAGTTAGTTTTGAGTTCCACCTACATATCATTTTTTTTTGAGAGTTTCTTTACTGCTTTTCAAGTTTGAATAACAATCTATTTACATTATGTAAACTAAACCATTATAGTTGATATGGAAAAATATCAGGAGTAATTGGTGCCTGGAAGCTCGTTTGGAAGAATATACCGGATTACCACCTTCGGTGAAAGCCATGGAAGGGGGGTGGGGGTGGTGGTGGATGGAGTGCCCCCGGGTGTGAGCATTTCCGAGGACGATGTCCAGCAGCAGCTTGACCGGAGGCGTCCGGGCCAGAGCAGGGTGACCACTCCCAGGAATGAACCGGACAGGGTGGAGATACTCTCCGGAGTGTTTGAAGGCAAAACCCAGGGTACTCCTGTGGCCCTTTATATAAGAAACACAGACATCAACTCCTCCCAGTACCAGTCCTTTAAGAATCTCTACCGGCCGGGGCATGCAGACTACCCCTACCAGCAGAAATACGGCACCAGGGACTGGAGGGGAGGGGGGAGGGCATCGGGCAGGGAGACCGCAGCACGGGTGGCTGCAGGTGCAATAGCAAGGAAAATCATTCTGGGAGAAGGGATACGTATTACCGGCTACACCCTGGAGATAGCAGGGGTGAGAGCCGAGGAGAGAGACTTCAGCGCCGTGGAGACCAATATGGTCCGCTGCCCTGACCCCCAAAAAGCTGATCAGATGGTCCAGAAGATCGAGCGTGCCGGAAAAGAGGGCGATTCGGTGGGGGGAGTAATAGAAGTAGTGGTCCAGGGTGCTCCGGCAGGCCTGGGAGACCCGGTGTTTGACAAGCTGGAAGCCCTGCTGGGGCATGCTGTACTGTCCATAGGCGCAGTCAGAGCAGTGGAGTTCGGGTGCGGGTTTGAAAGCTCCGGGATGAAAGGTTCTGAATACAACGATCCATACTATGTTGAAAACGGCAGAATAAAAACACGTACCAACAACGCAGGAGGAACTCTGGGCGGCATTTCCACCGGACAGCCCATTGTAGTGAGGGCAGCGGTGCGGCCGCCTGCTTCCATAGCCAGGCCCCAGACAACGGTAGACACTGAAGGAAATACGCACACCCTGAACATCAGGGGCAGACATGACCCGTGCATTGTCCCCAGGATAATACCGGTGGCTGAAGCTATGGTAGCCATGGTAATCCTGGACTGTCTGCTGGTGCAGGGGGTGTATAAAAACATTGGTTGTTAACCCGGGTTAATACCGTAGCGGTGAATCTTTTCGGACAGCGTTTTTCTGGTTATGGAAAGTGCCCTGGCTGTCCTGGACTTGTTGTAATTGTACCTGTTTAAAAAGTGGAGGATGATCTTTTTCTCATAGTCTTGCCTCAATGTTTCCACTGCATGTTTAAGGGAAGTAATACTGGAAAAATCAACGGACGGTTTTTCTTCTTCTTCACTTCCCAGAAGACTTTTTTTCAGCTCCTGATTGGTAATAACTTCTCCTTCGTTAAGCAGGACTACCTGGTTTATCACATTATCAAGCTCCCTTACGTTGCCCGGCCAGGAATACCGGCAGAGAGACTCAAGTGCACTCGGGTCGATTCCAGCAACCTTTTTGTTGTACATGGTGCTGTATTTTTCCATAAAATGCTTTGTCAGCACAGGTATATCCTCCTTTCTGTTTCTGAGGGGGGTCAGATGGAAGCTTACCACATTTATTCTGTAAAACAGGTCTTCTCTGAACATCCCTTCCGATATATTTTTTTCCAGGTCTTTGTTGGTAGCTGCAATTATCCTGATGTCCACCTGAATTTTTTTTGTTCCCCCCACTCTTTCGAAGCTCTGTTCTTCAATCACTCTCAATATCTTTGCCTGAATGTCCATGGGCATATCCCCGATTTCGTCAAGAAACAGGCTCCCCCTGTGTGCAATTTCTATCTTCCCTGTTTTTCTTTCAACCGCTCCGGTAAAAGCACCTTTTTCGTGCCCGAAAAGCTCGCTGAGCAGGAGGTTTTCGGACAGAGCTGCACAGTTGATAGTAACAAAACTTGCATCTTTACGGTTGCTGGTAAAGTGGATGTATCTGGCCAGCACCTCTTTGCCTGCCCCGCTTTCTCCAGATATTAAAACGGTAACCGGGCTGTTCTTTATCCGGTCGGCTTTATGTATCAGAGAGCGAAGGTTTTCGTTTCTGGTGAGAAACCTGTAATTAAATCTCCCCAGAAGTTCCTTCTTAAGGTAGTAGTTCTGATTTTTAAGGTTTCGCAGCTGAATATTTTTCCGTACGGTGTCCAGAAGGCTGCGGTTGTCGATTGGTTTCAGTATATAATCGCTCGCCCCCTCTTTCATGGAAGTTACTGCAGTGTCTATACTCCCGTATCCGGTGATTACAATGATTATCAGGCCCGGTTCTATCCTCTTAAGTTCCTTGAGAAGGTCTATTCCATTTCGTGCTCCTTTAAGCCGTATATCCAGAACAGCTACATCAACCCAGTGCTCATGTACGGTTTTTATTGAGTGCTCAAAGCTGCCGCTTTCGAATACACAAAATCCTTCTTTCTGGAACATATTTTTCAGTCCGTGCCTGATGCCTTCCTCATCATCCACAATCAGTACAGAATGTCCGTTGACACTGTTACCGGTCATTTTTTGTTCCGTTGTATACAGGGAGTACTATGTGTACGGTAGTGCCCGTACCTTCCCTGCTTTTAATATTCAGCTGGCCCTGGTTATTGTTCACAATGCCGTACACTACCGAAAGCCCCAGACCGGTGCCCTCCCCGTTGTTTTTGGTGGTAAAAAATGGATCGAAAATGTGGGGCAGGTGCTCTTTATGTATCCCGGAGCCGTTGTCTTTGACTGCTATTGTAATTTTACCTTGTTCAGCTCTTCTATAGGTTGAAACTTCCACCCTGCCCTTGCTGTCCACTGCCTGGAGGGAGTTTTTTACCAGGTTTATAATAATTTGTTTCAGCTCGTCTTCGCTGATTGCTGCAGGGGGAATATTATGCTCAAGAGAGGTGGTAATAGTCACATCTTTTTCTTTTTTTATGGAGTAGCTGATCAGGCTGAGCACCTGCGAAATGACACCGTTTACATCTGTATGTGAGCAGGTGTTATCTGCTGAAGAAGCAAAATTCAAAAGTTCCCTCACCGTCCTTGCAATTCTGATGGTTTCCTGCTCGATCCATTTAAGAGAGACCTGCTTGTCCTGATCGTTTTCCTCCACAATAAGGTTCTGTACATTGCTCATTATGGAACTCAGTGGATTGTTTATTTCATGGGCCACTCCTGCTGAAAGCATGCTGATGGAAGATATTTTTTCAGCCTGAAATATTTTCTCCTCAAGCTCGATTTTCCTGCTTATATCATCAGCGATCAGCACGCAGCCTGAAATTTGTTTGTCAGTTTTGGAAGAGCAGCGCAGGGGATAGAGTTTGATTTCCAGTATTTTTTTGTCGTCTACTCTCTTTATTTTTGAGTAAAAATTTTTTTTTCCGTTTATAATTGCTCTTGCTTTTTTGAGTATATCAGTATCGATGGCCCCGATGTCCACCCGGTTGATCTTTTTTCCCATTATTTTTTCAGGGATCAGGTTAAAATATTCCAGGAAAAAACTATTGGTTTTCCCTACGGTAAGATCAGTATTTATTATGACTATTCCTGTTCTTATGGATTGAATAATTTTCTCATTGTAATCTTTTAAAACCACGATTTCATGAATATAATTTTCCATGGTCTTCTTATCTTGGTGCAGTTTCATGGCCATGTCATTGAAACCCTGGAACAGCTGGCGTATTTCGCTGTTGGCTTTAATTGCAACCTTGGTGTTGTACCGGCCATTTTTAACTTTTTTCATAGCCAGAAGCAGATTTTTAATTGGGTTGGAAATCTTTTTGGAAAGAAAAAGGCTCAACGCAATGGCAACAGCGGCACTGGCCATACAAACGTACAGAACGATCCTGGTAATCAGATTGAGTCTTTCGGTATAATGAATATTGGTCACAAATGTCACCAGAAACAGCCTGGAAGAATTTTCAGGGCCTCCGGCAGCCCCCAGTTTTCTTACCGCTATGTTATAGCCGGAGTGCTCCAGATTGACATTGTAGTATTCCCGGTAGGCGTTTTCCATCTGTTCAAGATGAACCACTTTCTGAAACCCGGTATTCTGCAGGGCTCCCACGATCTGTTTATTATTAACAAAGAAACATGCCTTTGAAACCCTGGTGACGGTAAGGTTTTTACAGAAGTTTTCGTCGATCCACTTGATTATAAAAATATCAAGATGGTATCCTGCATCCGGACCCAGCCTCAGTACACCCACCAGCGAAAGCCGGTTTTCCATAATTATGCTATGGATATACGGATGGGGCCGTTCCCTGATAAACTTTTCGGAGCTGGACAGGGTTAAAGGACTGTAGGTAAATGGTATTATATCCGGGCTGGATGTGGCAATAGAAGACTTGACTACCATACAGTCAAATCCTGAAGTTATGAGCTTTTTTCTGAGATAGTTGGTTGCATTATAGTTTATAAAAAATTGGTTTTCGATTTTAAAGAGCTCTTTTAATTTGCTGTCATTTTTAAGGTCTATCAAATGCATCCATAAATTTCTCTTCCAGGAATTGTAGCTCTCGAACACTGTTGCAGCTTCCAGGCCCAGTTCTTTTTTGGCATCCTCCAGGTTATTTTTACTTATAATGTTTGTGATTATTACTATGGTAAGTGCTGCCTGCAGGGAAATTACTCCGACAAAGAAAAGCAGAGTTTTTGTAAAAAGTCTCATTTGATTATAGATTTTCAGCAGTGATAATATATATAATTATTTGCTTTTTTGTACAATTTCTGAGCCTACAATCAATCCTACAATCTCATCCGGATCTGTTTTTCCTGTTTCTCGTTCTCCCACTTTTAGTCCCCTTCTCATTATTGCCAGCCTGTCCGAAACGGAAAAAACATCGTGGAGCTGGTGGCTTATAATAATGATACCCAATCCATGCGACTTAAGTACTCTGACCAGGTCCAGTACTTTTCTCTGTTCTGCAATACCCAGTGCAGCTGTGGGCTCGTCCATGATTAAAAACCTGGCATCCCAGTATATGGACCGGGAGATGGCTACTGCCTGGCGCTGGCCCCCAGAAAGCATCTGAATACGGTTTCTCAGGGAGGGCACCTCAATTTCCAGTCTGTTCAATACTTTTCTTGCTTCTTTGAGCATATACTCGTGGTCCAGGACCTTGAACACTCCCATAACTTTTTTCAGTTTTTCCCTTCCCAGAAATATGTTTGAATACACATTAAGATTTTCCGCAAGAGCCAGGTCCTGATAGATTGTCTCTATACCCATGGCCAGTGCATCCATGGGTGTGGCAATATTCAATTTTTTCCCCATGAAGAATATTTCACCTGCATCGGGTTTATAAACTCCTGATATCATCTTGATAAGAGTTGATTTTCCGGCCCCATTGTCTCCCAGAAGACCTACTACTTCACCTGCATTGACTCCCATGCTGAAATTATCTACTGCTGTCAGACCCCCGAACCTTTTGGTCAGGTTTTTAACTTCAAGTACATATCCCATTTTTCAGTCCTCTTTATGTATGAGTTCAGGAAAAAATTGATCAACAAGCACAGCAAAAATCAAAACAATACCTACGGCAATATATTTATCAAATGTAGGTATTCCCATTATCCTCAGCCCGGTCTCCAGTACAGCAATAATAAGGGCACCCACTACTGTACCTCCCACAGTACCAATGCCACCGTACAGGCTTGCCCCTCCTATGACCACTGCAACGATGGAATCGAGGAGAAAAATTGCTCCTGCATCTGCTTTTCCAGTGACATATTTTAACATGTATACAACCCCTGCGCTAGAGGCAAAAAAAGAAGAGACCATATATATCATAATCAAATGCGAAGTTACGTTGATTCCTGCCCTGATTGATGCCTGTTTGCTCCCCCCGATTGCATAGGTGTGCTGTCCGAATTTTGTGCTTTTCAGTATGAGCCCGAAAATAATAATAAATGCAAATGTTATAACCACCACGTTGGGAATTATTCCTATCAGCTGTTCTCCCCGCTGGGTAGGTGGTTTCTGTAGAAACGAAAAAATCTTTCCTGGTATTACATATATCAGGTAGCCGTTGCCTATTACATTGGCAAGATGCGGGAGGTTTTTGGCCGGTACTCCCTTGATAAGAAGCTCGGAAATCCCGTAGGTGATACTGAGCATGGAGAAAGTGGCAATAAAGGGGGGAACATTGAGCCTGGCTACCAGGGTTCCGTTGATGTACCCCGGGATAAGGCCCACAGCAAGAGTTACCATTATGCCCAGAGGAATGCTTATACCGGGAGCGACACCCGCAGTGGTGAGACTGACAATAAGCTTTGCCGATACAATGCTTGCAAAACCCATCACAAAGCCCACTGAAAGGTCTATACCCCCGGTAATTATTACAAAAGTTTCTGCAACTCCCAGAAGAAACACCGCAGTGCCGAAAAAGAATATTATCTGCATCCCCCTGATGCTGAAGAACCCGGGTGCAGCAAAGCTGAAAAATACCGCCTCTGCAGCAAGAAACAACAATGCCCATCTTCTTCCAATTACAATAAGAAACTTTTTCTTAAATCTTTTGCTGGCATTTATAGAGGTGTCCAAATCCCTGTGCCTCCAATATCAGGTATATACATAGTAGAATACCATATTCATTTTTATTACCGGTATTCCCAGTGGAATTAAAAAAGCTCGGGAAACAACTGGTCAATAACCACTGCTACTATCAGAATTGCACCTACTGCTATAAATCTGTAAAACGGTTCAACACCGGATATGGAAAGGCCGTTTTCCAGGAGTCTTATCATAACCACCCCTACACACGAACCCACAATGCTTCCTTTTCCTCCCATGAGGCTTGCGCCACCTATTATAACAGCAGCAATTGCAAACAATTCGTACATGGCGCTGAATGGAGTAAAATTGCCCACTCCTGACTGAAAAACATTGAATACTCCTGCAAGACCAGCCAGGAATGCAGCCAGTACATATATACTTAAGAGGTGCTTCTGGACGTTAATACCGGAGCGCAGAGCTGCGTCCTTGCTTCCCCCGATAGCATAGGTATGAAGGCCGAAGCTGGTATTATTGAGCACATGCCAGAGGACAAATAGAACAGTTAATGAAAAAACAAGGGAGTTGGGAAATATTCTGATCAAATGCCTTATCTGTTCCGCCGGTATCCCAGGGGGTTTATGAAACAGAGAGAACAGCTTTCCGGGCAGGATATACAGTAAATATCCGTTTCCTATTTTTACCAGACTATCCGGGAGGAAACTTACCGGGAACCCCTCGCATATTTTGAGGGTTATGCCATTGGTTATTCCCCACATTCCCAGGGTTGCAATAAATGGAGGAACCCGGTAGCGGGATACCAGCAGTCCGTTGACAA
>JBMCUI010000039.1:0-12995 GCA_048622675.1 Spirochaetota bacterium
GCATATACACAGAAAGACCATCAAGGACCATATAGATAGCAACCGGTATACCTTCTAAAGCCTTCCACCCTCCTACCTGGTAGACAACCGTCCCTTCCACAAAAAATATGAAGTAAACCGAAAGGCCGGTAATAAAAGCCACCACCACTGAAGTAAATATTTTCCCAAACCCTCTCACCAGGTTTCCAGCAATGGCAGTGATAAAAGCACCCGCCAGGGGTACTGCTACAAATAGTGGAACAAAATAATCCATATTTTATCCCTTTAAGTTTTTTATTTCTCTAATATCAAATGTTCCGTATTTCCTATAGATTCTTATAGCGATAGCCAGCAGCAGGGCTGTGGTGGCAATACCAATCACAATGGCAGTAAGTACCATCGCCTGGGGCAGCGGGTCAACGAAAACTGCGTCTTTATACCCTTCCGAAATAATAGGAGCGGTCCCGCCCTTTATGTACCCAACCAGGACCAGAAACAGGTTCACGCTGTATTCCATCATGGCAATGCCAATTATCATTTTTATCAAATTCCGTTTTGACAGTACACCGTAAAGTCCTATCAGAAACAGCACCATGCTCAATATAAACAGTATCATTTCACGTCCTCACCTTTAAATATGAGAAGTGCAAGAAAAATAGTTAGAAGTGCAGCGGAGACCTCAATCCCTACTGCGATATTGAATAAAGGAATGACTCCAGCACTTATCAGGTTTCCTATGGTCCCCTGGGGTAAAAAATTTACAAAGAAAATCCCCACTCCTCCTATCACCAGTCCCAGCAGACCGATAATCAGAAAAGCCAGTATTCCGCTGGTTTCCACCATAGAAGAGCCGGTTTCTTCTTTTTTCAGGGCAACATACTCGCTGCCAAAAGCAAGCACCAGCAGCACAAACGCCCCGGTTATAATCGCTCCTCCTGGAAAACCACCTCCCGGTGTGAGGTGTCCATGAGTAACAATATAAATACCATATAGAAAAGTAACTCCACATATTATTTGGGTTACTTTTTTTACAATAACGGTCATTCCTTTCATGCACTGCTCCTCAGTCCGCTCTTGTTTATTCGGTTATTTTCAGCCGCTTTGCAGCCGATTATCGTGCACGGTCAGCTATTTTCTCCCCTTCAATCTAAGTACGGTTAACACCCCGATAACAGCAGTCAACAACACTGTAGCTTCACCCAGGGTGTCGTATCCCCTGTAATCAAACAGCACCCCGGATACCAGGTTTGCACTCCCGGTACCCACTGCACCCGGCTGCTCCACATAGGCCCGGGACATCCTCAGTATGTGCTCCCCGAACTGTGCAGCATAGCCGGTGATTATGTTGAAGAAATACAAAAACAGGCCTGCAAAAATTACTGCAAACACAATAAACACCGCAGACCTGCTGCCCCATCTCACCTTGAGTTCTTCCCTGGTGCTGTTCAGTACTACAGCAATCATAATGATAAGGGTTATAACTTCTATGACAATCTGGACCAGGGCCAGGTCAGGGGCCTGCAGAAGCAGAAAACATATAACCAGACCGAATCCCACAATACCGAAAGCAATAACTGCAGAAAGCAGGTCTTTTGCTTCCAGTGAAAATATGGCCCCACCGATCATCAATATAATCACTACTGCAAGAATTAATTCCATTCTGCGATCCTCTTAACAGGACTTTTATTTTTCAGTTGAAAATTTCCCTGAACTTTGAAAATTCCCTATACCATGAACATAACTGCTACAATTACAATCAAACCCAGTATTACCCATAACAGGTAAACAGGCAGTACGCCGGAATGGCACTTGCTGAAGACGTGATTTATATCCAGCACCACATTTTTACTCTGGTCATAGATATCGAACACTTTCTTTTCTGCCCTTTTGTAAAAACCTGAAAATAAGCCGAAATCGCTTATAGTCTTGTAATAATCAACTGCCGAAAAATCCGCTTCAGGTTCAACTCTTTCACCACCTGCAAATATTTCAGTAGTCCTGGATTTTGCAACGTTTCCCACCAGGTATATTACAACTCCCACTGCTATAGAGGTAATAATAAGCGCAGTAACAGTTCCGGAGCTCCATATTCCCGTGTATTCAATGCCTCCGGCCATGGGGGATATCAGTGAAGGCACCACCGCCCTCGCAGCAAAAACACCGAATCCCACACAGATCAATGCTATGATGATCTGGGGAAGCCACATCAGTACACTTACTTCTTTTGCACTTTCCTGTTCTTTTCTTCTTCTTCCCAGGTAAATCCCTGAGATAAACTTTATAAAGCTGGCCAGAGTAAGAGCAGAGCCAAAAACCGCCAGAACCAGCCATACCACCCATAATTTGTTGGCCGGTCCTGCAGCCTTTCCAAAATCAATTATCCCCTGATAAATCATCCATTTGGAGGCAAAACCATTAAAAGGAGGAACTCCTGAAATGGACAGAGCGCACACCAGAGCGGTTATGAAGGTCAGAGGCATAGCCCTGGAAAGACCCCCTACTTCCTCCAGATTTTCTTTTCCTGTGGTTTTTTCCACACTGCCGGCGGTTAAAAACAGCCCGCTTTTATACATGGCATGGTTTATCATATGAAAAAGTCCACCAGCTATACCTATAGGGGTTCCCAGGCCCAGCCCGGTAACCATGTATCCCACCTGGGAGACTGCATGATAGCCCAGAAGCCTCTTGTAGTTGTGCTGCACCAGGGCCATCAGAACTGCAGTTATGATGGTAACCACTCCTATTATCAGAAGGACCAGGTTCAGCCAGGGGTTGAGCTCAAACAAACTCATTACTATTCTTGCCAGAAAGTAAATTCCCAGGAGCTTGTCCAGGGAAGCAGGCAGGAGTGCTGATGAGGAAGCAGGTGCTGTTTCGGCATAATCTGGAATCCAGGTATGCAGAGGAAAGGCCCCTGCTTTGGTAAGGCTGGCTATAAGCAGGGTTATGAATGCAATTACTCCCAGAGCATCAGCAGTGCCGACCTTTATCTCAGATATATTCAGACTGCCGCTGAGCACCCACAGTACTCCTATCCCGAATATCAAAACCGAATCCGAAGCCCCTATCATAATGAAACTTTTTTTTGCGGCAGCGGAGCTTTTTTCATCATGTGCTTTTATAAGTTTGTACAGGGTAAGTCCCAGAACTCCCCAGAATGTCATGAATAGAAGAAAATTGTCAGATAAAGCAGCTCCTGCTGATGCCCCGATGGTGATAAGAAAATTTGAATAGTAATGCTTTACTTTCTTTTTTCTGGTAATGTAGGACAGAGAATACAGAGAGAGCATCAGTCCGAAAAAGCCTATAAACAGTACCACTGTCCTGCTCAGAATGTCTAAATTGACTGATAGTATATTTTCTATTTCACTGTCCGCAGCTGCACCTGTCAAAGGGACAATTGGCACGATCTGATCAGGAGAACGAAATAGTAAATAAGAATAATAAAGGACAATTCCTGAGACAATTACGGTTATTATTCCTTTAAAAGTTTTTATCCTTTCAGGAAAAATAAAAAGAACAATTCCGCAGGCAATGGGAAAAAGAACTGCATAATGAAGTGGGTTCATATCACACCTTTTTCATATTAAAGTTAATTATTTCTGCCTCTTCTTATAGAACAGGGACCCGACTAACGTCAAGCAAGAGCATTAAGCAATGCTGTAAAGACAGGTGGTAATGATCAAGGCAGTAAAAACAGGATGACAACTCCCTGCTCTATTCTCATTTATGCCAGCAGATCGTCTAAAATGATCATAAAATAATGCTATTTCTAAATCAACTCCGAATTGTAAATTACCTGAGCAATTTTGTCAAGTTTTTTTAAAAAAAAACTTGACAAATAATTTTTAATTAGTGTAGAATAGGTGGCCAGAAGGGAGGAACGGCGAAAGTTTCAGGCCAGAACATTTTTTCCTCTTTGAAATATACTCTTGCACATCATCCTCCTTTATGTACTTCTCAAGTGCAGCTGATTCCAGAATGGTTTTGTATTTGACTTTATTCATGATTTTAACATAACTATTTTCTTTCGGGCGTGGATTTCACGGCAAGTTTTGGAGGTACAGATCGGTAAAGAACCTTTTGCTTCTTACAAAGCGATCTTTGAATGGTAATAAGTTGAGAGAATAGACAGGTTGTATAACAGTCTATCCTAATCCGATATAAGTGGAGCATATATGGCAGTGTATTATATATCCAGCAGTAATTTTTTGTTCCTGTTAAACTACCTGCAGGACGAATACTCGGTTTTCATTCCTGTTAAAAAAGACCAGACCAGGTTCTATAAAAAGCTTCAGGGGCCTCTGGAACGTCCGGAAATTGAAGGCTACCCGGTAATACCGGGAGAGGTAAGGGCATTTGAGCCTTTAAAATCCTTTTTTGTAAAAGCCCGTGAAAAAGTGGCTGAAGACTACAGCGATGAAACAGCGGTTTCTCAGACAAAACCCTACTGCATTGTAGGGGCAAAGGCCTGTGACCTTAAAGGGTTTAAAATACAGGACAGTGTTTTTGCAAACAATGATTATAAAGACCCCTCTTACCTGAAACAGAGAAACCAGAACCTCATCATTTCATCCGACTGCACCTGTGCTCTGGACACCTGCTTCTGCCTGGCCCTTCATGTAGACCCCTACCCCACCGAAGAGTTTGATATGAACCTCTCTCCTCTGGATGAAGGGTATCTGGTGGAAACAGGCTCAGAAAAGGGTGAGGAGATAGTCAATAAAAACTCATCAATATTCGAAAAGCCCACAGACCAGCAAATATCACTAAGAGACAAACAGAGACAGGCCGTTGCCAATGAGGTACAAAAAAACATAAAAGAAAACCAGGTTCCTGACCAGGACCGCCTGGAAGTGGTAATAGAAAAAAACTACGAGTCTGAACTGTGGAAAGAAGAAGCAGACAGATGCGTGGAATGCGGTGCCTGCAATACCATCTGTCCCACCTGCCACTGCTTTTTGCTTTATGACCAGAAAAAAGAAGACTACCTGGCAAGACTGCGTATATGGGACTCCTGTCTTCTTAAGAGCTTCGCCAGAGTGGCTGGAGGAGCAAATCCCAGGCCCATACTGTGGATGAGATTGAGAAACCGCTTCGAGAAAAAGTTCGATTTTTTCCCAAAGACTATTGAAACTTATGCCTGTACAGGCTGCGGGCGGTGTGTGCTGGCCTGTCCGGCAAAGATAGATATCAGGGAAGTACTAAAAAAGCTGGTGGAAGTAGAAAATGTACAAAAGTAATAATCCATACAGACCTGTAAAAACAGAAGTGCTGGATGTTATAACAGAAACCCCCACCATAAAAACCCTGAACCTGAAGCCCTCGGAAGCTATCGAATTTGAAACAGGACAGTTCATAGAGCTGACAGTACCCGGGGTAGGGGAAGCTCCTTTCACCCCCTCATCTGACCCTGCCCAGAAAGAAAGCATGACCGTAACAGTAATGAAAGTGGGCAAGGTCACCGAGCAGATCCACAACCTTAAAAAGGGAGATATTGTGGGGCTCAGAGGCCCGTTTGGCAAAGGCTATCCTATGGACCATTTCAAAGGAAAGGAAATTCTGGTGGTAGGGGGAGGCTGCGGCTTTGCACCGCTCAGGAGCCTGATGTACGAGTTTTTTAAACGGTCAGGAGAATTCAAAAAGCTTTTCTTCAGGGGCGGATGCAAGACCCCCAGGGATTTTCTATACAAAAATGAAATCGACGAATGGGCAAAGAGGAAAGACCTGAACCTGGAAATAACAGTAGACCAGGCCGATGAGCAGTGGAAAGGAAATGTGGGGGTGGTTACAACCATTCTTGACTCTGTGGAAATGGACACCACAGAGGGCATAGCAGTAGTCTGCGGGCCGCCGATAATGATGAAGTTTGCCGCTAAAAAACTCCTGGACATGGGGTTTCAGGAACAAAACATGTACCTGTCCATGGAAAAAAACATGTCCTGCGGGATAGGCAAATGCGGACACTGCAGGCTGGGCACCTATTATGCGTGCAAGGACGGCCCTGTATTCAGGTATGATCTGATTAAACATATTCCTTATATATGGGATTGATGAAAAGTTCAAGCAAGAAACCAGCTGATGTTCCGGTTTCAGGCCTCTGGTAATAGAAACACCAGGGTGCTTTGGTACTGAAAGGCAGCATTGCAGCCTGGTGATTAAAGCAGGGCAAGAAGCCGGAAGATACAGTTTATAAGGTGAGGTTACAGCATGTACAGTTCAGCAGAACAGCTCCATCATGGTAAAGTAACCATGCAGCCCCGGAAGGGGTCCGATCAAAGGCTTTATATCGACCTGGATACCTGTGCTTCGGGAGAATGCCGGAAATGCGAGATTCAATGCAGCTATTTCTACCATCCTTCCAACAACGGGATACTATCCGTAGTGGAGCTTGCCACTTATTACCTGGTGTGCAGGCGATGTGACGAGCCTCACTGCGTTAACGCCTGTCCCCAGGAGGCTTTGGAACAGCAGGAAGACAAGGAAAAACTACTGGTCAGGCACAACATGCGGTGTATAAGCTGCAGGTCATGCTCACATGCCTGCCCCTATGGGACCATATACCCGGAGGTTGTTCCCCTGATAGTCCATATATGCGATTTCTGCATGGACAGAAGGGACAAAAAAGACGAGCCTCTATGCATTACCTCATGCCCTTACGGGGCTCTCAGCCTGAAAAAGGCAGACGAAGAGCTGGATGAAAATACATATTTGGTAGGCGATAGCCTGATAGTCCATTCAATTCACTGGAAAAGAGAGAAAGCATAATGTATGCGGTTTATCTTATTGTCTACGGTGTAATTGTAACAGCTATTATAGGGCTGGTTGCAAGCTGGATCGACAGAAAAGTAACTGCCCGTGTTCAGTACCGGGTAGGACCTCCATTTTTTCAGCCGTTTATTGACATTACTAAACTGCTGGGAAAGGAAACTCTGGTCCCTGCAGGTGCATCCAGACTGATGTTTTTTACTGCTCCCCTGGCAGGATTTGCCAGTGTGGCAGTGGTTTCCACCATACTGTTTTTAAACAATGGAAGCGGAGCAGAGGGTTTTCTGGGTGATCTTATTGTGGTGGTATACCTTCTGACCATTCCATCTATAAGCATTATGCTGGGTGGGTTTGCGTCCGGAAACCCGGTGGCCAGACTCGGTGCTTCCAGGGAAATGAAGCTTATACTGAGCTATGAGCTTCCTTTTTTCCTGGCAGTATGTGTGCCTATAATTAAATCCGGATATTCAATTGATTTGAGCACCATACTTAATGCGCAGATGCAGCATGGAGCGGTTGCTCTTTCCTTCTCGGGAGCGCTGGCACTCCTGGTATGTGTATTCGTGATGCAGGCCAAGCTGGCCCTGGTGCCTTTTGATATTCCTGAGGCAGAACAGGAAATAATAGCAGGCCCCCTTACCGAATATTCAGGCCCCGGCCTGGCTCTTTACAAATTGATGAAATACATGCTACTTTTTACCATTCCATTTTTTCTGATAATAATTTTTCTCAATGGATTCAGGTTCAGCGGCATCAAAATACTCTACAGTGTAATAAAGTACATAGGCTTTGTAGTGGTGGCAGTATTGATCAGAAATACCAACCCCAGGCTGCGAATTGACCAGGCCATGAAATTTTTCTGGACCACTGTTACTATTATTGCTGTAATAGCTGTAATTCTTGCATTACTGGGATTTTAAAATGGGATTAAAACTAAACGCACTTCTCAAATCACCGTGGGTATTCCACCTTTCCACAGGAAGCTGCAACAACTGCGATATCGAAATACTGGACTGCCTCACCCCCAGGTTCGACATTGAAAGGTTCGGTATGGTCCTGGTGGGAAGCATAAAACATGCTGATGTGCTTCTGATTACCGGGGCGGGAAACAGGAAGTCCGCAGAAAGGCTGAAAAGGCTATATGAGCAGACTTCCAAACCGTGCGTGGTGGTGGCCATCGGGGAATGTTCTCTTTCCAGAGGAATGTTTATGCACAGCTACAACTGTCCTGTTCCTATAGATAAAATTGTTCCTGTAGATGTGTATATTCCAGGATGTCCACCAAAGCCGGAGGCTATTATTGCAGGTGTGGTAAATCTTATAAATAAACTCAAAGGTACGCAATGAACCGCCAGGAAATAATTGATAACATTCAAAAAAATTTCAAATCAGACATAGTAGACTTTTTCGATAAATCTCCTGCCAGGATATTCATAGAAATCAAAACCGAATCTCTGGTCAGGGTAGCTTCGTATATTTTCAAAGACCTGGAAGCACGGTTCAACATAGCTTCAGGGGTGGATGCAAGAAACCATATAGAGATTTTATATCATTTCAGTTTTGACTATTTAAACCTGATCATTTCCCTGAGGGTAAAACTTGACAGGCAGAACCCTGAGGTAGACTCTCTGGCACCGGTATTCAACGGGGCCAACTGGATTGAGAGAGAGATGTGCGAGCTTCTGGGAATAAACTTTAAAGGACATCCCAACCTGAAAAGACTGCTTCTTTCAGAAGACTGGCCGGAGGGAGTTTACCCGCTGAGAAGGGATTACCAGGAGTGGGACCCCAATGCAATCAGAGACAGAGGTGTATGATGGCTATATCTAAAATACCCATAGGTCCATTCCATCCCCTGCAGGAAGAACCGGAGTTTTTCTATCTTACTGTTGACGGGGAAACTGTGGTGGACATAGAAGTCAATATAGGGTACAACCACAGGTCTATAGAAAAAGTTTCAGAAATGAAAAACTTTGACCAGGCCACGTTTGTCATTGAGAGGATCTGTGGAATCTGCTCCACCAGCCACCCCTACGCCTACACCAGGGCAGTTGAAGACATAGCCCAGGTGGAGGTGCCGGAAAGGGCAAAGTACATCCGGACCATTGTAGCAGAAGGGGAAAGGGTGCATTCCCACCTGCTGTGGCTGGGCCTTGCAGGGCACTTCCTGGGGTACAACACCGTATGGATGTGGGTGTGGAAACTCCGGGAGGAGATCCTGGATGTAATGGAAATCCTTACCGGAAACCGCAACCACTACGCCATGTTCAAGCCGGGCGGGATAAGAAGGGACATAAACCCCGATGACATCCCCCTGGTAAATAAAAAAATTGACTCTATAGTGCCCACTCTGGACAAGCTGAAAAAGGCAATTCTTGATGACCCGGTGCTTCACGCCCGGCTTAAAGGAATAGGCATACTTACCAGAGAAGATGCTGTCAGTTACTGCGCCCTGGGACCTACCTCCAGGGCTTCTGGGATAGCCAAGGATGTGAGAAAGGACTTCCACTATGGGGCCTACGATCAGGTGGACTGGGAAATGATTGTTACCCAGAATGGGGATGTATTTGACAAGGCTGTAGTAAGAATACTGGAGCTTTACGAGTGTATTAAAATAATAAAAGAATGCCTGCTCAACCTGCCCGGAGGAGAAATTGACCTTAACCTGAAAAGTATACCCCCTGGTGAAGGGATAGGAAACCACGAAGCACCCAGGGGAGAGACTTTTCACTACGTTAAAAGCGATGGCACCAACTCTCCTGCCCGGCACAAGGTAAGGGCACCTACCTACATGAACCTTCCCACCTGCAACGCTACAGTGGTGGGAGAAACCGTGGCGGATGCAGCTATAATACTTGCAGCTATTGACCCCTGCTACTGCTGCACTGAAAGAATGGGGGCCCGCACCACTGAGGGCAAAAAGATATACACCGGTCAGGACCTGATAAAACTTTCGCAGCAAAAAACACAAACTTTAAAAAAGAAAATGGGAATAAAATGAAGCTGCCAAAAATAAGAGAGCTGAGCGAAGCAGTAAAATCTCTGCTTACCAGACCATACACATCAAAGTTTCCATACAAACCTCACACCCCCTACCCCAGCTTCAGGGGCAAGCCCAAGTTCGACCAGGACAAGTGCGTGGGCTGTCTGGCCTGTGAAGAAGTCTGTCCTGTGGACGCAATAGCCCATCAGGACAACACAGACCAGGAAGTTCCCATGAGGGTAATGGTCCATTATACCGATACCTGCATATTCTGCGGCTGCTGTGAGCAGGCCTGCATCGCCAACAATGAGGGGATAAAGCTTTCCCATGACTGGGAGCTTTCCTTCTTTGACCGTAAAAATGAAGGGGTTGAGACTATAGAAAAAGAGCTGCAGCTGTGCGAGGTGTGCGGAGAGCCGGTGGCATGCAAGGACCACCTGAGGTGGATAGCAGAAAAGATAGGTGAGCTCACCTACTCCAGCCCCACCCTGTACCTTTCCAAACTGGACAATTTAGGCGTAATAGACCCCAATGTGGCTGCAGCAGCAAAAGAGTACGGACGCTCTGACAGGATCAAAATTCTGTGTGCACGGCACAGGCGGGAAAGCACCCTTACCACAGAAGAATAGCAATTTCCTTATCAATAAAATCCGGCTAACTTATTCTCACTTCAATGAAAGACGTCTATGCCTTATAGAAATCAGAAAAAAAAGTACAGCAGTATCATAGAATATTTCAACAGGCTTGCGGGAAAGAAGGTAGTTATCCTCGGCGTAGGGAACCGTCTGCGTGGAGATGACGGTGCTGCACCCTGCCTGATTGATAACATCCAGGGAAAGGTGGAAGCATTGTGTATAAATGCTGAAAGCAGCCCTGAAAACTACCTGGGAAAAATAATAAAAACCGCACCTGATGCTGTGGTGATTGTAGATGCCATCCATCTGGGCAGGGAACCCGGGGAAATGGAGGTTTTGGACCCATCAGAGCTGGAAAGAGGGGGCATATCTACCCATCACCTATCCCTGAAAATGCTGGTAGAATTCCTTGGCTCGGAGATAGAAACAGAAATCCGGGTACTGGGAGTGCAACCTGCACGTATACATATGGGAGATGAGATGTCATCTTCTGTAAAAAAATCGCTGAAGGCTCTGCAGGAAATAATTACCAGCACACTTTAACCCACCAACTGCCTTTAAGCTTCAAATTCACTCCGGGCTATACCTGACTGCCGTATTATGGATTGTAATGTACCAATACGAGTCTCATTATGCTCAGGTACAGGAACAGTTATGGTTCCCTCCGGAATTTTCTTTTGCATCACTATATGACTACCTCGCCTTCGAACTTCGGCGAAACCATGCTTTCCTAGAATTGCACAGACTTTCCTTGCCGGACAATGATCGAAGCTTACCCACCCGTTACCTCAACATTGGTAACATATATTTCTTCATGATGGCGCTGTTTTATTTCCTCCTGAGACGCACATTCAAGAAACAACTCTATTGCTTCCCGAAGGTTCTCGCGTGCTTGTTCTATGCTGTCTCCCTGACTCGCAATATCAAGTTCGGGACATAATGAGACATATCCATTCCCCTCTCGTTCAATAATTGCAGTTAATTTCATTGTAATATCCATTTTTTATTCTCTTCAATATTTAATAAATACAAATATATCTTTAATTATGGAATATATAAAAGTATTGTAATCTTAAGATTAATGGTTATTACCTGAGATTATCCAGAAGTTTTCCCCTGCTCCTCTTTCTCCAGGCTTTCAACAATTCCTGCTCTTCTGAGCATCTGCCGGTAGCTGTCCTGATATTTCAGCACCTGGGAGCCCAAGTAGGTGATGTTCTTCTGAATGTTCTCCTGGTAGAAATCTCTATCCACACCGTACCTTTCCCTGAAATGGACCTTCATCAGCTTCCATACACCTCCAAGATCTTCATTCATGCGCTTTTTGGCCACAGTGCGGTAAAACGATTCTGTTTTTTTAAGAAGGTCGAACTCTGAATTAAATCCGGAAATGCCTGCTTCCTGAAACTCCCTGTACAGGTAGAGCAGCTTTTCCAGATATATCCTGTCTGCAAGCTGGGCCAGAAGGTCGGCAGTTCCCAATATCTTGCCCACCAGTTCAGTCTCAGCATTACGGAAAGGGACCTCCTTTACTGAAAGCCCGGTGATGGTAGCCCCGATAATGTGTGCACAGTCATCCATGGCATCACCGTTGAACCCTTTTTTACTGAGATAGGCTCTGGTGAAGTTGATGCTTCTTTCTTCATGGCCGATGGTGTATTTTGCACCTGTTCCTTCCCCCTCCTCATCCTCCCTCTGGATCAATCCAGCATCATGAAATAGAGCACATATAACTCCTGTTAACAATTCCCTAATGTTAATAGAGCTTTTCGCTGCTTCAGCTCCGTGCATCAGCCTTACTGCTGCCAAAAAAACCGCACAGGTGTGATTGACGTCATGGTACCTGGTCCTGCACTCCCGGTAGCCGGGGTACTCTCCCCTGAACAGCCTGAGGGTATCGTAAAAGGCTTCTTCAACCAGGCCTATTTGGAGATGAGGATGGGTGAGCAAAAGCAGGGAGCGTGCCTCCTCCAGTATTGCTGAAGGCTTTTCCAGGAAGACCTTCTGGTTTTCTGTATTGTCGGAGTTTTTCATACATATCCCTCAAACAGGTTATCAGGTAATTTAGTTTACAATATATTCCAGTATATCACAAATATATTTTTTGTTAGACTAATTCTAGCTGAACAGGCTTCTATCACCCAGAAAATTTTCCAGCCTTCTGCTCCGTAGTTACTACATTCTATACCATCTCACAGGATTATTCCAATAAAAACTGAAATAATCTTGTGTACACCATCGGTAAAGAACGGGAATAATCTCATCCTCAGACAGAATATATATCCAGAAAATATGTGAAAAAACTACCTTTTTCTGAAAGTTAATATTATATTAGTAATGTTATGAAAAGAATAATTTTAATTATAATGGTATTGGCTATGAACACTGCAGGCTACTCCAAGGATACTACCTAATAATACCGGCCAGCGATTTTTATTTAGCAGAGGAATACCACCAGGACTACTACCAGAAGAACTTTTTACATTACAATGTGTACAAGAAACACTCCGGAAGAGAGCAGTTTATAAAACAGACCTGGGGAAATGAACAGAGAACCAATACGAACAATGAATACAAAAACTTTAAAAAACCTTCAGAGCAAGTGCTTAATAAAAAACTTACCCCTGTTC
>JBMCUI010000040.1:0-12390 GCA_048622675.1 Spirochaetota bacterium
ACATGAACTACTCCACCCGGTAAAAAAGGGGACAGGATGCTTTTTTATTGACACCATATGTAGCCTTAAAAATAAATGCTGCATCCGATATTATAACGAAAGGAATGAGGTATGGCAGACCATCTGGAATATAAGAAAGGTTTTCCGAGCAATAGGGAAGAACGGGAAAAAAATTCCGTAAACTGCAGGGAAAATACTGCTGAACATCTTAAAAAGAAGCTACAAACAAAACAGGCCCTGATAGGCATCATCGGTCTGGGATACGTGGGTCTGCCCCTGGCCAGGGAGTTTCTGGAAGCAGGGTTCCGGGTGGTGGGGTTTGACGTTGACCGGTCCAAGGTCAGTAAGATAAACTCCGGCCGGAGCTACATCCGGCACGTAGGGGATGATTTTATAAAAAAATACGTAGACGAGTCGCTGTTTCACGCTACAGGCGATTATTCCCGGCTGGCCCAGATGGACGTGGTGATTATATGTGTCCCTACCCCCATAGGGGTGCATTTTGAGCCTGACCTGGAGTATGTGGTAAGCTCCACCAGGGAAGTGGCCGCCCGGCTTCGACGCGGTCAGCTGGTAGTCCTGGAGAGCACCACCTATCCGGGTACCACTGATACGGAGCTCCTTCCTATTCTGCAGAATACCGGCCTGCAGGTGGGAAAAGACTTTTTTCTGGGGTACTCTCCTGAAAGGGAGGACCCGGGCAACAAGGCATTTACCACCAGGAATACTCCCAAAATAGTCTCAGGAATAACTTCCGGGTGCCTGGAGGTGGTCAGAGCACTCTACTCCAGGGTGGTCTCCAGTACTGTTGCTGTTTCCAGCACCAGGGTGGCGGAGTCGGCGAAGCTGCTGGAAAACATCTACAGGGCGGTGAACATCGCCCTGGTAAACGAGCTCAAGGTTATTCTCAACCGGATGGACATAGACATATGGGAGGTAATCGAAGCCGCCGGAACCAAGCCCTTCGGGTTCCAGGCTTTTTATCCGGGTCCGGGGCTGGGCGGTCACTGCATCCCCATTGACCCCTTCTACCTCACCTGGAAGGCCCGGGAGCACGATGTGCACACCAGGTTCATAGAGCTGGCCGGAGAAATCAACTCCAGCATGCCCGAGTATGTGGTGGAGTGCGCCATCCGGGCCCTGAACAGCCGGGCCAAATCAATGAATGGTTCCAGAGTTCTGGTGCTGGGGGTCTCCTATAAACCGGATGTGGACGATACCAGGGAGAGCCCGGCCCTGAGGCTGATAGACCTGCTGTACTGGCACCAGGCCAGGGTATTCTACAACGACCCATACATACCCAGGCTTCCCCATACCAGGAAATACACCTTTGATCTGAGCTCAACCCCCCTTATTCCTGAAAACCTTGCCAGCATGGACCTGGTAGTAGTGGTTACAGACCACTCGGACTACGATTATGAAATGATTGAAGAGCATGCCGGTCTGATAGTGGACACCAGGAACGCCTTCACAAAAAACGGCATCACCACCAACAAAATATGGAAAGCCTAGTGGGCTTGGGCTGGGCACTGCTTCGCCCTGTTTCAGCCCTGGGCGTCTGGGTCTGCACTCCGCAGACGGGATACCGGCTTTCTGCTGTGCCGCCACAGGTAGCATAACTCCGAGGACCTGGCAGCAAGAAAAGAAATTGCTGCGATAAGTACCCCGGGAATGCTGGAAAGCCCTATCATACCGAACATCACCCCCGCCAGCACCACCATGAACAGGGCGGTGGCCCTGGTAATCACAATGGTGGACTTTGCATGCACCAGAATGCCCCTGTGCAAAGATATCATGGCCCCTATTCCGGGTACAGCAGCCATAATGAAGGTGGGTATGGTGGTAAAACCTGTCAGCCCGGAGGGAAGACCCGCCACATTTTCATACCAGATGTCCTTCAGGGGAGTGAGTGCAGTGAGGTAAAACACCAGGCTCAGAACTGCAGTAAGAATGATGGTAAACCTTCGCAGGTTGTGATAGTTTTTTTCGTCCTGGAGCAGGGCAATTACCGCTTCCTGGTAGGACAGCCCTATAGAGCGGCCCAGAAAAATAAGTGCCAGTATCACCGGCCACACTGCCAGAGACTTTAATGGCATGGGAGCCCTGGCCAGGGCAATGGTAAGAACAGGCCTGCTTCCCAGGGCGATAAAAGAAGTAAGTGCCAGGGGAATATAGAACCTTAAAAGCTCCCCCCAGGCCAGGTAAAGATGGTTCGCCGGCGCCCTGGTGCCGGAACACTGGGATACGTGTTTCTGATGGTCATTGATTCCGGTTTTATAAGAAAAACGTTCTTTTACTGTAGAGCGTACAAAGCCGTAGGCTGCTGCCATAGCGGTCACCACCCCGCAGCTCAATGCCACTGCTGCAATATGCACTCCCTCCAGCGGGTTGAAAACCAGTCCTGCACCGAGAATAGCAGCGCTTACAGCCAGCCTGGCTGCAATGGTAACCGGCACCACCCCGGTCCGGTCATACCGGATCAGCACTCCCTGCCACAGTCTTCTGTAGGCCACTGCAGCAGACCAGGGCACCATAAGCAGAAACGCCTGCCTGCTCAGCTCGATCACTTCTTGAGGCGCCCCTATGATCCTCTGCACTATCAACCGGTATACAGGCGGAAGGCTTATAATAAGGTGTATTGCAGTAAGCCCCAGGCATATCAGGTGGGTGAACTGCAGAAGCCGGTGATAGGACTGGGCGCTGCGGGCCAGGGCGGTCCCGGCGGTAAGAAGCATGATGATGGGGCTTTCTACCATCAGGGCCAGGGAGAACGTAATTCCGAAGGCTGCCAGGTTCAGCTCCGGCCGGGCCATACGGGCGATTATAGAAGTAATGATGGGCTGCTCCACAGCCATCATTACCCACATCCCTGCCAGAGGGACCCAGAACCAGAATATGTTTATCAGCGAGAAGTTGGTATATCGATTTTCCATGGTGAAAGGTAATAATAATGCTGTACCGGGGATGGTGAAAATAATAAAAGCGGCACAGGCTTTATATGCACAGGAGCAAAGGCATGCTGAAAGGCGCAAAGGGATATTTTAGAGGTTGACAAAGATAAAATGGGCAATAAATTAAATCGTGAGCATGGAGGAAAAAGGCAAGGAATTGGATGGGGGTTTAGTGGGAGATGTCCCGGTATTTGAATGCAGATAGTTCTTAGAATCGAGGAGGAATAAAACCATGAAAAATGAAAAATCTCTGTTAAACACCGCTCTGGACAAAGGAAAAGGGGTGTTTCGGCTGATGCCCAATTGGGTGCCCCGGGCTTTCTGCATCCCCGGCAAGAGGCTGAAGCTGCATCCGGATGACTATTACTCTTTTGGTGCGCACAGGGGAGGAATCGATGAGAGGTGGTTTGCCTCTACCACCAGGGCGGACAATGGTCCTGAAACTCTTGAGGATGAAGGCATCAGCTATATCTATATCCATGACGGCCGCCAGAAAAATAAAGTCCTGTTGAAAGATGCAATCGAATTGATGGGCAGCCAAATACTTGGAAAAGAGGTTGTGGAGAAGCACGGGGGCTGGGCCATGTTTTCGAAATTTTTTGACAACATGGAGCCGCTCCCCCACCACCTCCATCAGGACGATGAAAAGGCCGCCCGGGTGGGACAGAAGGGAAAACCCGAAGGCTACTATTTTCCCAGGCAGCTCAACAATCATCCTGGCTGGTTTCCCTATACCTTCTTCGGTCTCAATCCAGGTACCACCAGGCAGCAGGTAAGAAAATGTCTGGAGGACTGGGAGAAGGGGGACAACGGAATCCTGCACCTGTCGCGGGCGTACAAGCTGAAGCCCGGTACCGGGTGGGATGTGCCTCCGGGGGTGCTGCATGCTCCTGGTTCGCTGTTGACCTATGAGCCGCAGAGGGCCTCGGATGTGTTTGCCATGTTTCAGTCGCTGGTATGGGAGCAGTATACGCCGTGGGACCTGCTGGTAAAGGATGTTCCTGAGGACCGGAGGCAGGACCTGGACTATATCGTGGACATGATAG
Organism: Spirochaetota bacterium; assembly: GCA_048622675.1. Taxonomy (GTDB): domain Bacteria; phylum Spirochaetota; class B62-G9; order B62-G9; family DRHN01; genus JBMCUI01. The sequence goes on from JBMCUI010000040.1 coordinate 3,998, forward strand.
ACTGGGAGCTGAATGTTGACCCGGAGTTTTACCAGCACAGGCATCTAACCCCCAGGCCGGCGGAGCCGATGGAAGACATGCGGGAAGACGGATACGAGGAGTACCATATTTTATACAACTCCGACTACTTTTCAGCAAAGGAGCTTACCGTGTACCCCGGCAGGTCGGTAAAAATAACAGAAGATGCTGCATACGGAGTGATTGTGGTCCAGGGCCACGGGAAGTTTGGTGAGCTTCAGGTAGAATCGCCGGCAATGATCAGGTTTGGAGAAATGACCGGCGACGAGCTGTTTGTAACCAAAAAAGCTGCAACTGAAGGAATTACTATTCAGAATGAGGATGCAACAGAAAACCTGGTAATGCTGAAGCACTTCGGCCCCCCTGCATAAAAAAGGGGACAGGCTGCTTTTTCAGTATCTGAGCCGGTAAAATAACACTCCGGCATACTCGTGCAGGGCATCGTAGGAATACCTGAAGGCCTCGGCACTGGGTAGAAGTCCAGCAGGGTGTACCTGCTCCGGTCTTTTCAGAGAGGTGGACGACAGGCTGGTGTTTCTTCCCTGTGCCGGAGAGTGCTCCACTACTCCTCCCCCCAGTACAACTTATCGCTTCAGCCTGCATGCCCCCGGTCTGGCAGAATATTCTCATCATGATGGACCCGCTGAAGCTGTACATCCCCAATTTTGCCAACATATTTTGACAATCAATTCTTTTATAGATAGATTTCTCATTAGGCTGGCAATTGGGTGGCGCAGTTACAGGGTAAAATGTCCCAGGTGTGAAATAAGGGGTGAATTGTGGCAGAAGAATGGTATGAAGACAATTATATACAAAATATAATTCGAGAGGTGGGATCAAAAATAGAAATCCTGCCCCTTGATATTGTTTGTGCAGTTCTGTTTGGATCGGTGGCAGCCGGTACATACAAAAGTTCATCGGACATCGATTTATTATTGTCAGCTACAAATATTAATCCAAAACGGCACCGTAGAGGAGAGGAGACTGCCAGAGTTAAAAAGTATTTCGCAATAAAACCTCTGGATGTCATTCTGCTTGCTCCTGAGGAAATAGAATCTAACTTCAGGAACCACAACCCTCTTTTTCTGGATATTGCAGAGGATTGTATAATAGTATATGACAAAAATAATTTTTTCCTGAATCTTGTTAAAGAAACGAAAAGTTACATAGAAAACAGCGGTATTAAAAGATTGAAAAATGGATGGCACTTTCCGGTTAAACAGGGCACAGTTACGTATCTGTCACCGGTTAGTAACAGGGATTTTGCGATGGCAATGCTCAAAGATGGTGAAAGGGACTATATAATAGCAAAAAAGTTGCTGGATGATGGTTTTTATGATAAATCGGTGTATCATTCACAACAATCGGTAGAGAAGAATATTAAATCAGTTCTTATATCGTTAGGTATATTCCACAAAACGCATTTTGTGGGGCAAATTCTGTACGATACTATAGATAAAATCGAGATAGGAGAGAACTGGAAGAAATCTCTGTCAGAGGCTGCAGATATATCACAGAGTATGGAACCTGATGTAAGTTTAAGCAGATATCCTGGTGTTAAACAAGAGGAATTGTGGCTACCTTTTGAGGAATATACCTGTGAAGATGCAAAAAAGGCTCTGCAAAACGCCGAAGAGGTGATTAATACTTCAACAGCGTTTGTCCGGTACTGGTTTCAGTAGTTCAAAAAAGCAGCCTGTCCCCTTTTTTATCAGAAAAGCCCCAGCTGGTCATTTTTCGCGGCATCCTTTTCCATTCTTTTCTGAAGCCGGGATATTTCCCGTTTCCTTCCCAGCCTCTGCCAGATCTCCATCGCCTTCCGGTACTGTTCCATCTTTTCATAAGCCCGTGCAGCGGCAGGCTCGTCTCCCGCCTGTTCAAAACACTTCAGGGCTTTTTCATAATCCTTTCTCTCCATATGGCACTTCCCTGCATTTTTGAAATCACCGGCCCTCTCATATACCCGGGCGGCGAGCTTGAAATCGTGGTGGGAACGGCATACTACGGCCGCCCTGTTGGTATCATTTACCGACTCCAGGTATTCCACCAAAGGCATGTAGTGTTTGCTGTGGATGAAGAGCTCAACGTTGCCTGCATCCACCTGAAGTTTGCCCAGTATATCATTAAAGGCATCCCTGTTACAGGTGTAGTAGTAGCATGCAAGAAGCAGGGGGTCGCCGCTTTTTTCCGCCTCCTTTTTAATGCGGGAAAAGAAAGAGTGTACCTTCTTCGGAATTCTCTTCCTCCTGCTGTACTCGGGGAACTGCAGGCCTATTACTGTGATGAGGGCGTTGTAGTTTCTCAGCTCCAGGGCCAGGTCCAGATAGGACTGAGGGAAGTGTGCATCAAGATCGAAGAAAAAACGTACGGATATTTCATGCACCATTTCATTCACCAGCCCTATGGTTTCCTCGCTCCGGCCGCCCTCCAGGCAGCATCGAAGAAGCTTCACCATGAGACCCACCCTGGATCGGCTTTTTTCCCTCATAGACCAGGTCCGCTTGTTCGGCAGGGTGTCGAACAGCTTTCTTACCAGCCCTGGAGTTATGTTTATATTGTTTTTGTCACTGACATATATCTCGGCTTCCTCGAGCATCTCATGTTCAAAAAAGTATTCAAGCGCCTCCCGGTCACGGTCCAGGTTCGTATAGGCTTCCAGGATTCCCTCCTCGTACCGAATGGCCTTGAACCGGGTGAGGGCCTTTTCAAACTCTCCACTGTCCATCAGCCCCTCCCCCTCCGAAAACAGCCTGTCCGCCCGCTGCCGGTGGTAAAACCAGGTGGGGTGAATGTACTTGTCGAAGGCATCCAGTGCCAGCTCTTCCCTGTTGGGAAGGTTTGATTTCTCAAACTCCAGGGCCTCCAAATAATGGTCCCCTTTCTTGTTATAGCATCCGGCCATCCCGGCATGGTCTCCCAGCTCGCTGTACTCTTTCAGCGCCATATTATAGTTTTTGCTCTTGAGATAGATGGGAGCAGACTTCAGGTACATGCCAAGGGCCGAATACCGGAGAGCAGCCCGGAGGTGTTTTCTTCCCCGGTAGAGCTTATCCGCCTCTGCCTGGAGCATCCGCCTGTTTTCATCTGAGACCTCAGCAAACTGCCTGAAATATTTCACCGCTTTTTCGCTGGAGTGTGATTTTTCGTACACCCGGCCGAGGGAGTAGTAGTCCCCCAGGTTCTGGTAGCACTTGATCAGCTCTTCGGTCCGCTTCAGCTTTTTGTACAGCCCGGCAGCGCTCCGGTAGTCACCCATCCTGAAATACAGGGAGGCTGCCTCGAGGTATTTCTTCGCCTTTTTGTAGCAGCGGACCGCCTCCTCGATCTGCCCGGCCTTCTCAAACCACCCTGCTGCCTCCAGGTAGCGTCTGCCGGACAGGTGATAGCCGGCAAGCTTTTCATAGTTTGCCGCCTTCTCCCAGTTCCGGAGGGCTTTGTGCATGTCCCCTCGCTTTTCCCACTCCCGGGCGGCGAGGTTGTAGTTTCCGCTGCTCTCGTGGAGCCGTATCCGGCACAGCTGGGCCCGCCCATGATTGCCGAGCTTCTCCCATACAGCAAGGGCCCTGGTGTAATCACCTGCCTTCTCGTAGTTCTCCGCAGCCCTCTGGAACAGGCCGTACTTCTCAAACAGCCCGGCAGCGGCAGCAGTGTGCCCGCTGTCCTCCAGAATAAATGCCCGGGCTTTGTCGGCCTTGGATGTGTTCCCGGCGTTCCTGAAGCACTCGGCTGCAGCCCGGTAGTGCTCCCTGTCAAAAAAGTAGTCTCCCTGGTCCTCCCATTCTGATGGGGATGAGACCTTCTGCCACACTTTCAGAAGATCGTCCTGGCTGTCGGTCCTGTACAGAAGCTTTTCCAGCTCCTCCACCCCCCAGACATCCGAGGGCTCCGGCCCGTCGTAGATCACCAGGTTGTTTCTCGCCCTGGTGACAGCCACGTACAGGAGGTTTATCTCGTGCTTCAGATGGGGGTAGTGGCCTGTGTCAAAGGAGTGGCCGTCCCTGATCCTCCTCCAGATGGACGAAGACTTCCCGTGTTCAGTGAACTTCCACAGGAACACCGTGTCAAACTCCAGCCCCTTGGCCTCGTAGATGGTAAATACCAGCTCAGTACCCAGGGCCTTCTTCAGCTTTCTTCCTTCGGCAGGGGTCCGAACAAGGAGGACCTGCCCCGCCCCGGTTATCCTTATCTTCTCCAGAAGCTCCTCCTGGTTCCACCCCCGCACCAGGATGGGAGGCTTTCCCCTGAACTTCCACTCCTCGCGCTGCTCTTCACCGGACAGCCCCACCAGCCTCTGTTTCAGACCGAGCAGGGCATTGGAGAGCATCACGATGTTTCCCACACACCTGAAGTTGAGGTTCAGGCCCACCACCCGGGGTACTTCTATCCCCCGCTCATAGAACCTGGACTTTACCTCCTCCCACCGGAAGCCCGAGGGATTGATGATCTGCTTGGTGTCACCGGCAAAAAAGAGGTTCCGGGCGGACCCCGCAATCCTAAAGACAAGGGACAGCTGCACATCCGAGAAGTCCTGAACCTCATCGCAGGCTATAAAATCGTAGACGAAGCCCTCCGGGGAATGCTCCAGAAGCCGGATGGCCTTACGGGTGAGGTCTATCTCATCCCACAGCCCCTCCTTCTCCAGCCTGGCCTGGTAATACTCTGCGATGGAGTAGAGGTCTTTTCTGTCGTAGATGAAATTGGGGGCGCGCTTTTTCCCCAGCATCAGGTATTCATCAAAGCTCAACAGGGGAGAGGAGAAGCTGTTGGCTTTTTTATCGATGATCTTCTGGATCTCCCGCAGGATGAAACAGGCATCGCCTCTACCGGAGGCCCCCTCATGCCTGCCGGCACCGCCTCGGCCGTGCCCACCGGATATACCGCCGGTACTCCCTCCGGCGGATGCCGGAGTCCCGGGAGGGGCCGGAGCTCCCGATTTATTCCGGTCCTCTACCGTGGATGAGTCCAGCTCCTGAACGAACCGGTCGTAGCAGGAGTAGCGGGTTTTTTTCTCAACCGCCCGTTCTATCTTATGTATGAACCCGAAGTTTTTCAGCTCCAGGAGGTGGTCTTTCAGTTCGCCCAGGGCGGCGCGGGAGGCCCTTCCGGAAAACCACTGTTCTGCCAGGCGGGAGTACCGTCTGGGGCTCAGTGGAGGCTTTGCTCCCTTTATGATGGAGCGGATCTCCTCCCACACCAGCTCGGCATCGTACTTCCCCGCAAGCCGGTGGTCGGAAAAAATCCTCTGAAATTCCCTGAAGCCCACCTCCCTGTCAGATGCAACTTCTTTGCCGTTTTTTCTGAGGATGTCCTGAAGAAGCTCGCGAAACACGTAGAAATGGGGCCTGAGTCCTTCCTCCAGGTCGGTGTGGCTGACCAGCCCGTCATAGATGCGCTCTGAGAAGCGCTTGAGAAAGGGGGAGCAGGTGATGAAGGCCCTGTTTTTCTGCAGAAGCTCCTTTCTGAGAAGGTAGTATACCGATATGGTGGTCTTTCCGCTTCCTGCTGTACCGGAGAGGAGCACCGGAGGGTCCATCTCCAGGACCCTGTTCTGCTCGGATGTGAGAAAAAGAAATATCTCAAAGTTCTGTTCTTTTTTGCCGCCTGAGGCCAGGAGGAGCCTCTTCCAATCCTGGTCTGTAAGCACCACCCACTTCTGGGGCCCGTAGTCTTCGGGGGATTTCTCTTCGATGTCCTCCTGGGTGTAGTAGTCAGGGCCCAGCTCATCGATGAGTACTTCAGGAAGCTCCTCCTCGGCATGGGGCTCGAACTGCAGGAATGGGGTATTGACGGGAAGAATACTCCGTGCGGTGTTGCTGATGCGGTCGTGGTCTGCGATCCCCCATACGTAGATGGTGGACCTGCCCCCGTGCCTGCCCAGGGTGAACAGGAGCCTCCGGTCCTGAGAGAGGCGGGCTTCAAAAATGACCTTCCCGGAAATGCCTCTGAGCTTCTTTACCCTGACTCCCGCATCCCAGATGCCGTTCTGGAGAAACTCAAACTTCTCCCTGAGCCTGCGCTTCTTTTGGTCATCCAGGGTGAGGAAGTACTCCTTCAGGGTGTTGTTCAGAAGCAGTATGTACCCTTGTGCCATGTTTGTATGATAGCAAAAAATTGAGAAAGGATGAAGTGGAAAGTATTAATTTAGGAAACAGAAATAAACATTGTCATGTGTGAGAGGAAATAGTTTCCAGAAAAACCGACAGGTGACAGCAGGATAGGATTTTATTAATTTAGGAGAATATACCTGCAGGAAACTTGGGTGGAAGATTGGGAGGAGAAATGAACAAAGACAAGGCCTGTGAGCTGATTGAAAAGAGCAAACAGGTTTCCGACGAACTTGCTTCATTGATGGACAAGCTGATGCCGTGGGCGGATATGAGGGAAAAGCTGTTCAGAGCCTTTAAAAAAGAGGTGTATCCCTACCGTGAACTGGTAAAAAAACTGCCCCCGGAGTGGGAAGAGGCCTGTGCAGGGCAGTATGTGGCGGGAAAGGTGCTGGGCAGCCCCGCCAGGCTGAAGAAGTTTTTCCACAGTGCACGGCATCTTCTTTCAGACGAAGAAGAGGCCCTGGTCCGCTGCTTCAGGAAAAACCCCTGGTTCTACTCAATTTTTACTGTGGAGGAACAGGTATATAAGGACCTCCTCAGGGTGTATGACCATGTACAGCAAAGCTTTTTTCTGCTTTGTTCAAAGGGGGTAGGAGAGCTCCACCGGAAGGGGAAAAGGTTGTTTATGAGCCTGCTGTTCAATTGGGAAGAAACCTGCCAGACCTACGGCCCCATCTATTACTTTAAGGGGTTTGATCTCAGGGACCTGGAAAGCTTTGCTGACCTGGCGGACCACTATTTTCGGCACACCGGGGACCTCTCAAAGACTATTGCCAGAACCCCGGTGCCCTTTTACCTGCTGTACAGCTTTGCAGAGCTTCCTGTTACCATGCGCAGAAAAGAAAAAATGGTGCTGTGCTCCCACCAGGTAAAGGCCCCTGATTTTGACCCGGGGGTATATTCAGAATCATTCGATATTGAGCAGAAACAGGGGGTGTACAAACTTACCCTGAAAGGGAGTGAGGAGCCCGAGTATTTTTACACAGTGTATTATGAGAGAAAAAAGGGGCTTCTCAGTATTACCTCCATGGGGATGGAGCGCTACCGGGAGCTTTGCAGTATGCTGGGCAGCGGGTACCGGTTTCCTGACAAACCTTCCTGGTGTGTGAGCATGCAGATGGTGCTGGCCATAAAGGAGGTGCTGGGGATTGAACCTCCATCCCATCAGTACGATGTGCTTTTCCGTGAAGAGCCCCAGCCCGGTGCTGACGAAGAGATTGACCGGCTCAATGCCATGACCCGGGAGATGAGCGACCGCTACAACCAGGGCCGCCCCTGTACCGTGGAGGAGATGGCCCGGAAGTACGACCTCCCGGTGGAAACGGTAAACCAGGTGCAGGAGTTTTTTCAGAAGCTTGAGAAGAAGTTCGAGCTGGATATTAAGGGGGGAATCCCGGGCTTTCGTCCACCCCCTCCGGCAGAGAGGATGAAGATGGAGGGCTCGTTTATGGAGAACGAGCTGTTTGAGTTCAACTACAGCAAAGCTGCCAGGGAATTGTTCTCAGAGCAGGTTCTCCCCCGGATCAACAGACTGCAGGAAGCGGGTGAATACCTGGTTGACCGGCAGGTTGAGTTTTCCCTTTCAGACCTGCCCCGGCTGATAGAGGACCTTTATTTCAAGTACCTGGAGCCGGTGGATTACACCATCCTCCTTTACACCCTGTACCTTCTCCATCATAAGGGCGAGGAATACCACACGGCAAGGGACTATGCAGTGGAAGTTCTGAAGACGTTCTGGCAGGTGGCCGTTTCTTCAAAGGGGAAAAGGCACCTTGAGCGGTTTGTCAGGACCTACGGGGTCTTCTGTTATGCGGTGCTCTACAGGGTGGGCCTCATAGAGATCGACCGGGACCCGGGTGAAAAGGAAGCCCGTAAGGGCGAATACCGGATGAAGGCTTCTTCCTTTTTCAGGGAATGGCTCAGGTTTGATGTATAAAAAGGGGACAGGCTGCTTTTTTCGCCTATATTCTCAGCCATAGGTCTATCTTTTTACACCAGAAGTTTTAAAATATAATATGCCCTTAATACTTGCCAAGGAAGTGAAAAATCCTCTGATAAAAGAGAGGTGAAGACAAGGATTGGCTCTCTATATGGGCATGTTCTACAAACTCTGAAGGCTTAAAAAAGTTATATTGACTTTAAATCAGAATGGGACCAGTTTCAAGATGAGTTATGATACGCACGGTTAAAGCCATAGTGTACAACTGCATCTTTAATAATCAAGGAAGAACATGCGGATTGATATCGAGCTGCCAGAAAGACTAAAAT
>JBMCUI010000041.1:0-12286 GCA_048622675.1 Spirochaetota bacterium
GTAGGGGTCTGTTTGTGCCGGTTCGCCTTTTTCTGCACCAGCCCCTGGTTCAGCTGTTTCGGCAGGCCCCTTCTCAGCATCCTGTTCAACCGAGGACCGGTCTGCACCTTCTGCTGATGGAGTGTCGGTTTGCTGTGCATGGGAAACTGTGCCAGAAAGGAATATGCAGACAACAATACACAGGACAATGAAGATCGGACGGGTCTGGCCCAGGTTACAATGTGTACGTGCCCCTCTATAACCTTCAGGAAGTACTATATGAAAACTCAAACGGTCCCCTCTCACGTTTGCTCCATTTTTTTCGTTTCTCAGTGATTTAATGCACTATACGCTGTCCCCACCAGTAAAATCTGTTCAATAAATAATATATCTATAGCTACTCCAGGTTGCTGATTCTTTCCATGGGGCTGATGATATCAGTTACTCTGACTCCAAAGTTCTCATCTATCACAACAACTTCGCCCTTGGCAATAAGCTTACCGTTAACCAGAAGGTCTACAGGCTCGCCTGCCAGCTTGTCCAGTTCCACGATAGTTCCTTCTCCCATACCCAGTATGTCCTTCACCAGCATCTTGGTCCTTCCCAGCTCCACGGTAAGCTGCATGGACACGTCCATCAGCAGACCGATATTTCCAGGTGCACCTGTCTGTTCAGAGGATGAAAGCTGGGAGAACTGTACAGGCTGGACCCCTACATTTGACTGATTTTGTTTCGGCTGCTCTGAATAGGTCTGAGGCTGTTCAGCAAATCCTGGCTGAAACTGCTTCTGAGGCTGTACATTTTTACCCCCACCCAGGCCCGATACTACGGCCCTGGCTGCCTCCATGCCCATAACCTCCTCTATAAATGAGTTCTGGTTGTTCAGAGAGCAGTTGTACCTGATCCTTATAAATGATCCTGAAGGAGTTTCTATTTCCTGGGGGTCCTCTCTAAGGATGGAATTCAAATCAGCTGTATTGAGAGACTTGCCTGCTTTCTCCTGGATAATGTTAAGAGAAGCACCTGACATCTGGCTGAAGCCTTCGGTAATGGCTGAAAGAGCCATGTCTGTAAGCTCTCCTCCTTCCTGGGCCATCATTACTGATGCTATCTGTCTGGCTATTCCTTCGGGAAGCACGTAGGAGTGCTTCCCCGAAGCATCCCCACCTGTGTAATCTGCTGTGGTCTGCACCGTTCTGGTGCTGAACTGGGAAATAACATCTTCCCTGGTCACCACATCCACCCTGGGATTTTGTATGCTTATCTGCTGACCCGATATGGTGGAAAGAGTAGTACCCATGGCCTGTGCCATCTCAGAAGCCAGGCTCTGAAGCTTATTTTTTTCATTATCTGAAAAGCTCTGGGCAGCCCCTGAAGGTTCTGCACTTTGTTCGGAGCTGAAATCATCAGCCCCCTGCAACAGAGCATCTATTTCTTCCTGTGACAGAGAACCGTCACTCATATTATTCACCTCCTCCTTCAATTTCTTTAAACATTTCTTCTTCACTCATGTACGCTTCCGCCCTTCCGGTAATCTGCACTCCCATATGATTGTCCACTACTCCGGGCCTGGAGTAGAATTTCTTCTTATTTCCAATCTTGAGGATCATATTATCATCCACTTTATTCTTTTCCAGTTTGATGATATCCCCTTCCTGGAGGTTCAGAACATCCTTTACACTTATCTCCATCTCGCCCAGCTCTGCAATAACATCTACAAATACCGCCTCAAGCCGTTTTTTCAATACCGAGAGGTTTTCGGTGGTCAGGCCCTTTCGGATACTGGAGTACCAGTACTGGGCAGAAAGCTTTGATATAATGGGCTCAATAGTAAGATAGGGAATGCAGAAGTTGGTCATCCCCTCTACGTCTCCCACCTTTGTTTCCAGAGTTATCAGCACCACCATATCGCTGGGCGGTACTATCTGGGCAAACTGAGGATTGGTCTCAATGTTTCCCAGTCTGGGCCGGAGGTCAATAACATTGGACCAGGCTTCGCGCAGGTTGCCCAGGATCCTTACAATTATCCCTTCTATTACCGACAGCTCAATATCGGTAAGTTCCCTGTTTACCTTGGATGATTCTCCGGGGCCGCCGAAAAGCCTGTCAATAATGGTAAAGGTGATTGACGGGTCGATTTCATATATAGAGCTCCCCTTGAGGGGGTCCATGTTGATTACTGCAAGGGTGGTGGGATTGGGAATGGAGCGCAGGAATTCTTCATAGGTAAGCTGATCAACCGAAGCCACATGTACATGTACAATGGTCCTGAGCTGGGCAGAAAGCGAAGTAGTGGTCAACCTGGCAAATGTTTCGTGCATCATCTGGAGGGTCCTGATCTGGTCCTTGGAAAACTTGTCAGGCCTCTTGAAGTCGTAGATCTTTATTTTACGGGTCTCGGCTTTTTTAGCAGCCTCTTCACCCTCCACCTCACCGGTGGATATGGCTGTCAGAAGCTGGTCTATTTCTTCCTGTGACAGTACTTCTGTCATCTTGAATCACCATTTTTTATGGTTTAGGCTGTTCTACTTACATAATACAATACAATTATAAAAAATCAATAACAATAACACAAAATCAAACCTCTCTGCACCTGCAGCGATCAGGTCAGAACAAATTCCGTGTATGCCACATGCTCTATTTTCCCATTCATCAATACTTCATTTATCCTGTTCTTGATTTCTTCTTTCAATTTCTCTCTTTTGTCCTTGGTATTCAGGTCTTCGTACTCCTTTTCTCCAACTACCGATATTACGATATCCCTTAGCTGGGGCCTCCTTCTATTGAGTTCACTCTGCAGTTCCATGCTGCCCTGCGAATAGCCCAGAGCGAGAGTAATCTTTAAAAAATGCTGCTCATCAACATCGTTGGTGTTAATGCTGAATCCCTGCATCTCAAAATACATCAGCGGCTTCGTTCGTGGTACCAGTTCCGGGGAAGTTTTTTCCGGTGCAGGGGGGGTGCTTACCCTCTGGGAGACCAGATAGGCAACCGTACCGGATATAATTATCATTATCAGGGCTATGGAAACATAGATAAGAGTTCTAATTACCGAGGGTCCGAAAAACTTCCTCCTGGGTGCAGCTGCACCCATCTCCTCCTCTTCCGTCGTTCCTTCTATATCCTCAATAGTTTCTTCGTTTTCTCCCATGGCTATCCTCTAGGTCAAGTTTAATCACAGATATATATATTATGAATATTCCTTTTTCCTCATTATCACCACTTCCACCCTCCTGTTGTAGGCCCTTCCTTCTTCCAGATCATTTGGTTCCACCGGCTGGTACTCCCCGTAACCTATGGCCTGCATCCTGCTTCCCTTTATTCCATGCTCCTCGTTCAGGATTCTTACCACTGAGACTGCCCTGGCAGCAGAAAGCCCCCAGTTAGTGGGATACTTTTCATACAGTTCGCTTTCAGGGGATATGGGAATATCGTCGGTATGGCCTTCCACTCTTATAATGTTTTCTTCCAGCTCCCGTTCCCTTAAAAATCTTCCCAATCTATCAACAACAACCTTCCCTTCAGGCGTCAGCCTGGGGCTTCCTTTTTCGAAAAAAGCATCTGCCATTAAAGAAATAACAATCCCTCTCTCATCTTCTGTGACTTTGACTTTCCTTGATTTAATTTCCGGCTGAAACATGGAAGTAGCCTTTTTAAGAGCCTTGGCCAGCTGGTCACCTCTTTCTTTTGCCGGCAGAGTTTCCACCTGCTGGCCCAGCTCTGCCAGCATACCCTTGGAAAGGGTCGTTCCTCCGGTGAACATTCCCAGAGAACCTCTGAACGCAGAGAGAATCAGCATCAGCTCCCGCCCTTCAATTTCAGCTACGGTAAACATTAGAATAAAAAATGTGAGAAGTAGAGTGGTCATGTCACCGTAAGTGACCATCCATCCAGGGGAGCCTTTTTGTTTGCTTTTTCTACGCCTGGCCATAAAAAACTCCTGCAAGGTGTATGTAGTCTTTCACTTTATCTTTCCCCGGTCTGCTCCTCTACCTGAGCCCTGACCTCTGGTGGAAGAAACGAAATAAGCTTTTCCTTCACTATTCTGGGATTATCTCCGGATTGAATGGAAAGGGTACCTTCTATCATGATTTCACGTACCAGCACTTCCTGATTGCTGACATAGGTGAGTTTATTGGCAATGGGAATAAAGACCAGGTTCGCCAGTATTACTCCGTACAGAGTAGTTATTAAAGCTGTGGACATTCCTGGTCCGATGGCGCTTTTATCTTCTATGTTGGCAAGCATAAGGATAAGGCCGATCAGTGTTCCGGTCATTCCAAAAGCAGGGGCCAGAGTACCCCAGTCTTCGAATATCTTGATTCCGTCTCCGTGCCTGGACTGCATATTGTTAAGCTCGGTATTCATAATATTGCGTATAATTTCAGGGTCTGTGCCGTCAACCACCAGCTGGATCCCCTTTCGTAAAAAATCGTCTTCCAGCTCATCCAGGTCATCCTCCAGTGCCAGAAGCCCTTCTCTTCTGGCTTTCTCTGAAAAGGTGACAATCATGGATATAATCCTTCCTGAGTCCATCGGTTTTTCCCTGATGGCGTTCATCGCCACCCTCATCAGCCCCAGAGTCCTGGAAAGGGTATTGGAGACCATTATGGCTGCAAAAGACCCTCCAATGGTTATAAACATTGCAGGAATACTTACAAACCCACCCAGACCCCTGAAACCTCCTGCTGTAATAATGCCCATGATAATCACAAAAAAACCAATAGCAAGTCCACCTAAAGTGGCTACATCCATACGAATCACCCTCCCAAAGGATGAATGCGGTTATTCCTCGTTTCTCTGTTCTCCCAGCTTCCTTCTGTAAGTTATTATTTTTTCCATTATATCTTCCGGGTTTTCTTTTACTACCAGCTTTTTCCCGGAAACCAGAGTTATTACTGTGTCAGGCGTTCCTTCAATTGATTCTATTAAATGAGGATTCAGCCAGTACTCAACCCCATTCAGCCGGGTAACCCCGATCAAAAATAACCCTCCTGACAAATAGGTTTAGCCCCTTCAGGGGCTTTTTTATATTATATAACACAAAATTGATAAATTCAATAAATTAGAAAAAATAAAGTTTATCTTTTCAGCGTCAGCAGCTCCTGGAGCATCTGGTCAGAAGTGGTAATGGTCCTGGAGTTGGCCTGAAACCCTCTCTGGGTAACAATCATGTTGGTAAACTGTTCCGCCAGATCCACGTTGCTCATTTCCAGGGCTCCTGCAGTAACTTTACCTCTGGCACCGGTATTTGCAGGTCCGATATCGGCCATACCGGAGTTGTTGGTCTGGGCGAAGGTGTTTTCACCCTCTGCAGTCAAACCCTGAGGGTTGGTAAAGCCGGCCATTGCTATCTGAGCCAGAGGTGCCTTCTTGCCATTGGAATATACTCCGGTAATTACTCCAGAATCATCTACGGTGAATGACTCCAGATAGCCCATGCCGTATCCATCCTGCTGGTATGCCTTTGCTGAAGATTGAGCTGCAAACTGGGTTATACCATCGTATTCTCCTGCTGTACCCAGCTGAAGGTTTATGGTCTGCGCTATCCCTTCCTCCGGAAGAGAAAAACGTAAGGCTGCACTCAGACTGCCGTCAGCAATTATATCCGAAGGCGCCCCTGCTATCCCCGGGCTGTCTTCAAGGGATACCGGTGCACCATTGTTATCGAACCTCATAACCAGCTGATTGGTATTGTTGGTGTTCGGCCCAGCCACATCAAGGGTAACATTCTCCTGAGCTGCCCCTTCTACAGAAGCAGTTATCCTCCAGGCATTTTGTTCTCCCCGGACCCTGGTAAACTCCAGGGTCATAGGATGTACATTGCCCTCACTATCATAGGTATCAATAGTGGTAGCAGCTACTGCATCCATACGCTCTGCAGGTGTTGGCTCCCTCCCCTCCGGAAGCAGAGGAGTCTCAGCATTAAGGTTGCTGCGGTAGCTTATCACTTCAGTGGCTTTTGCCGGGTCTTTCCCTCCTGCCGGTATGACAATGTCCTGGGGCTGTGCTGCAGTATCAATAAAGTATTCGCCTCCGGCCTGCTGGGCCTGCCATCCCTTTACCCTGAGACCATTGGCCGGATTTACCAGGGTGCCGTTACGGTCCAGACCGAAGGAACCTGCTCTGGTGTACACCTGCTCTTCGCCCATACCCATTACGAAGAACCCGTCGCCCTGAATAGCCAGGTCCAGGTTCAATCCGGTGGTCTGCAGACTTCCCTGGGTAAAGATCCTGTCAATGCTGGCTATGTTCATCCCCAGTCCTACCTGTTTGGGATTCACTCCTCCTTTCTGTGCAGTTGGTGCAGAAGCCCCTGCTACTGTCTGGGAAAGGATGTCCTGAAAAGCTACCCTGCTCTTTTTAAACCCGTAGGTATTTACATTGGAAATATTATTTCCGAGTACATCCATTCTTACCTGGTGATTTCTCAGCCCGGAAACACCGGAGTAAAGAGATCGCATCATGGGTCAACACTCCTTGTCAAAAGTCTTTTTCTCCCCTCCCAGTACATTCTGATTGTTCCAGCCTTCTGTTCTAACACGGCTGCATATGTACCAATCACCCTTCGGCTACCTTCTTGTATCATCCGGAGAGTTTACAGAAACCCTGGTCACCTGGTCCAGGCTGTAATTTACTCCATTGAACGACACCACCGGGGAGTGGTTTTTAAATGTAATTTCTTCCACCACTCCACTCTCCTTCCTTCCGGTGTGTTCATCAAATACCTCAACATACTTGCCCAGAAGAGAATAGGAGGACTTGAGCTTATTGGTGTGGATAAGCTGGTCCATGGTATTGTTTATCTGGGTCATCTGTTCCAGAGAAGAAAACTCCGCCATCTGGGCTATAAACTCTCTATCTTCCATGGGAGCTGTGGGGTCCTGATTCTGCAGCTGAGTTATTAAGAGTTTAAGAAACTCGTCCTTTCCCAGACCGCCTGAAACCTTTCTCCCGTTATCGGCCAGTGATTTATTGAAGTTTTCCACTTCCATTCTGGTTTTGTACAGCTGCTGTTCGTTCATCAAAAGCGGTAAATCCATTCTCATTCCCCCTATGCAGTAACATTTATTACAGTAGATATCCAGGGAAGCCCCACTGTGAGGGGCGCCTCCTGAACACCAGCACTGCTTCTATTTCTCGTTGATGGAGCCTGTCTGCTTTTTCCAGACCGGGTGTCCATGCTTCCTTCCTGGTTTCTCTGTTTTACTTCCACCTGGAAGGAGGTCATATTCATCCCCTGCTGTGCCAGTGCCTGCTCCAGCAGGGCCTGTTTTGCTACAATAAGCTCCTTTATTGCCTGATTCTCCACAATCATGCTGGTGGTTACCTGGCTATTGTTAAGCTGGACGTTCAATTTTATGTGGCCCAGGGATTCGGGTTTCAGCACAAATCTGGCCTCACCCCCGCCCTTTTTGATTACCAGGTTGAATTGTTTCACTATCTGGTTGAACAGCTCCTGGGAAGACCGGGGCATCTCCAGCTCTGTCTTAAATGCCTGCTGCAGGTTGCCCTCGTACCTGGAGGCGGCAAAAATCATGCTCCTGTCCGCATGTCTGTCATTTCCTGCAAATAACGGCTTATTGGCCTGTTCACTGCTTTTTTCTGCAAATACCTCACCGGAGTTCAGGTGAACAACAAAGCCCTTTCTGCCTTCAGCCATCCGGACAGCGGCTGATTTCCCGGAGGCCTGCTTTTCAGCCGCACCGCCGCCCTTTTCTGTGGAAAGGTGCTGCAGTTTTTGTTTCAGCAAAGCCTTCAGCTTTGCCAAAAACTGCCTGTCCACATTCAGTGTTTTTTCAGCACCGGTTTTAATTTTTACTTGATCGGCACTCAGGTCAAATATCGATCCCCTGGTGCGCAGGTAACCCAGCTTCCGTTCCAGCTTCTGCAGCCTGGGCTTTTTTCCCGAAAATGAAGCCGTCTGTTCATGCTTGTTGTTTTCCTTCTTTTTTAACCCCTCCATCAACGCCCCGGCCTTTGACAGGCCCTCCCTGCCTGCGTTTTTGAATACCCCTGCACCTTTTGGACCTTCCAGATGATTCAACAGCTCTTTGATATCCATTCCCAGCAAGCTTTTTCTCAACAGAGCACCGGTTTTTGCACCTGGCTGTCCATCTTTTTGCAGGCCCAGCTTTTCCTGCAAAATAGCAAGGATCTGTTTCAACTGTTTTCCGCTAATGCCGCCCTCACCAAGGGCATTTACTAAACTGATAGTCCCTGACTGCTTCTGTTTTCCGGAGCCCTCTTCAGTATTTGAGATACGGGCGATTATCTCCTCCAGGACCATGGCAAAATCACTGCTGTCTGGTCCGTTATTGTCTGACCAGGACTCCTTCACCTGGCCCCGTTCTATCTTTGAAGCTGATAAGTCTATGGATGAAAGCTCTATCATCACTCCTACTGCCTTTCGGTCACCTTGGTCATTTTTCTCTGAATTACTGCTGCTTTTTCCGGGTCCATCAGGCTGAGGTAATACGGTGCCATAGAAACCCTGCCTTCTTCTTCGGCAATTTTATCCATCTGCCTGAAAATATCTATTACCAGCAGGTCGTCCATCCTAGCCAGCCTTTCAACTGCATCCTCAGGGGGCATGCTGATGAAATACCGGGCCTGTTTGCTTATATTTTCTTTATAATTATCGTATTCCCTCATTTTTTCACTTAATACTTTTTTTGACTCCTCCAGGGCTCTTTTCTCCTCCTTGAGCCTGGTCTCCATCTCATTCAGCTCCAGCTCCTTCTTTTCCAGTTTTTTCTGCAGCTCTTCCAGGTCCTGGCTTCTGTCAGCCAGAAGCTGTTCACGTTTTTCCAGGAACTCCTTTTCCAGAAGAGAGGGCTCTTCTTCCACCACCTGGCCTTTTTTCATAAAACCCGGTAAATATCTGGAAAAAGGCCCTACTATGTTTTTATAATTGATGAGCCCAAGATGGTCGAACCAGTATATTCCACCCAGTATTATTACCAGAATAAGCAGGATTAAAAATAGAATTTTTAAAAGAGTGGTAACAGTAGCAGTTGCATTCACCTATCACTCCTGACTTCCATAATGTGAAAACTGGTTGTAGTTCGATATTACGGACTGAATAAAACCCTGTGTTTCTTTAATTCCTGGAACTGTATCATTTACTCTGGATGGTCCTGCATTATAAGCAGCAAGAGCTTTATTAAGGTTTCCGTTGTACATATCTAACAGCATGCGCAGGTATCTGACTCCCCCCAGAATGTTCTGGCGCGCATCAAAGGGGTTTTCTACCCCCATGAGCTGGGCAGTATCCGGCATTAACTGCATCAGTCCCATTGCCCCTTTTTCGGAAACAGCGTTGGTGTCAAAATTGGATTCCTGTTTGATGACCGCCTTGATAAGAGACCGGGGGACACTGTACTTTTCAGAAGCAGCCTTTATAACATCCTGGTAGGATATATTCTTTACGGTCTGGGCAGGGTTTTCCGAAGCCTGTTTTTTGGTTTTCCTGGGCTGAGTGCTGCCGGTTTTCTGCACCTGCTGGCTGGTCTGTGATAGCTTCCGGTTTTGTTCATCAAGCTCCTTGTCAAACCTGGAGCTGAAGTTACCAGGAGCAAACCTGCGTTTAATCTCATCTATCCGTCCCAGGATTTTTTGTATATTCTGGAAAACAGTTTCTTGGGGCATCCTAGAAATCCTCCCTCATTACATCCTCAATGGTAAGAATGTTTCGGGTCAGGGCAATATGCTGATTGATGTCATCCAGATGAATATCTTCCTCTCTGCTCAACTGCTGTTTGTACTGGTCCAGGCTTCGCTCTTTAAGCCTGGCGATCATTTTGGTTGATTTTCTGGCCTGTTTGAGCTGCTCCAGGCTCTGTTCCAACTCCTTCTTTTTTTCCTGATGTACACACTTCAACTTATTTATGGCCCCTTCCATTCTTCTCACATAATCTTCCACTGCAATAAACTCCGATGCACTGAAAATCCCCTTTACAAACTGGTTGTTATGCACAAACTGGTCCAGCTTGGCCTTCATGTCATCTATTTCTGCTTCTATTTTCATTACCTGGGCTTTCTTACTGGAAAACTGCTTTTCCCTCCCCTGTTCTATTTTCTTTCGCAGGTTCAGGATATTTTCCAGCCTGAATGAAAACCGCTTCACTGTTCTTGCTCCATCTGAAATATGTCAAAAAGCATTTTTTTGGTTTCCTCAAACGTATGTTTTTCTGTGATATCCTGTTTTAAAAAGTCTATCACCTGGTCTATTTTCTCAATGGCCCAGTCCGTCTTCTCATCGGAGCCCTTTACATAGGCTCCTATCTGGATCAAGTCTTCTGCATCATAGTAATAAGAGAGTACTTCCTTCAGTTTATCAATTGCCGTTTTGTGCTGTGAAGAAACAATGTAGGGGGTAAGCCTGGATATGCTGGCGAGAACATCCACTGCAGGATACTGATTTCGCTGTGCCAGTTTTCGCGAAAGGACAATGTGCCCGTCCAGCACTCCCCTTACTGCATCGGAGATGGGCTCATCCATGTCATCGGCGTCCACCAGTACTGCATATACACCGGTTATAGAACCTTTTTCGGACATTCCGCTTCTTTCCAGAAGCCTGGGGAGAATTGCAAACACACTGGGAGTATATCCCCTGGTAGCAGGGGGCTCGCCCACAGCCAGGCCTATCTCCCTCTGAGCATGGGCGAACCGTGTAACAGTATCCATCATGTACATCACGTCTTTTCCCTGGTCTCTGAAATACTCGGCAATAGCAGTAGCCAGAAAAGCTCCTCTGATTCTCATAATAGGGGCCTGGTCCGAAGTTGCCACCACCATAACCGAGTGCTTCAGCCCTTCTTCTCCCAGGTCCCTTTCCACGAACTCCCTGACCTCTCTTCCCCTTTCACCGATCATAGCTATCACATTTACATCTGCAGAGGTATTCCTGGCTATCATGCTCAGTATGGTACTCTTTCCTACCCCGCTTCCTGAAAACACCCCTATCCTCTGGCCTTTTCCTATGGTTAATACTCCATCTAGTGATTTGATTCCTGTGGAAAGCACTTCTGTAATTCTTCGCCTTCTCAGAACATGGGGAGGATGGTTGAATATAGAGTAGCAGTCTTCATAGGGGATAGGGCCTTTTCCGTCCAGGGGTTCTCCCAGCGGATTAACTACCCTACCCAGAAGAGAGTCCCCAACAGGGGCCTTCAAAGGGCTTCCGGTAGCCTCAACTTTCATGCCGGAGGTGATATCACTGTCATGGTTGTACGGGAAAAGCAGCGTAGTGCCGTTTTTAAAACCCACCACCTCAGCGTGCACTTCCCTGTTCCCATCCGGAACTTTTATCCTGCACAGCTCCCCCACACCTGCCAGCGGCCCCTGGCTCTCCACCACCAGGCCAATGGACTTTTTCACCACCCCCTGATACAGGATGGTATCAGCCTGCTTTACTGCTGATTTATACTTGTCGAATATGCTCTTTTGCATACTTTTATCTGCAACCTTTTGGTCTTTCATAGTAGCAAAAGCCCTGCCGCTCCCACACACCTGCACTCCCCCATATAGAATGCTGCTGGAACTATTCTGAAATGGGAGCAAGTTCCCTGATTTTTTCCTCAATTATTTGAAGCTGTTTCTGCACCCGGGCATCCACCTCTCCAAATGATGTCTCTATTATGCATCCACCCGGGTCTACCCTGGAGTCTTCCTCCACTGTTATGTTTTTAAGCCCCTCTACAGCAGAGATAAACTCTTTTTTGTGCTTTGATGCCAGCTCCAGGTCGCTGGTGTTGACCTTTATAGTAACTTCAGCCTCTGCACGTACCTTCTTCATGGCTTCCCTGATGTTTTCCAGTACTACACTTTTCTGTTCTTCAGATATTGCTTTTACCACTTTTCTGGCAACCAGTAAAACCAGATCGATCAGCTGGCGCTCTGCGCTGTCTATTATTTCTTTTCTTTTGTCAATGGCTGCATTGATAATCACATGCAGCCTGTCTATGAGCCTTTTTACTTCTTCTTCACCTTTCGCATATCCTTGTCCCACTCCTTCCTGGTAGCCCTTCTGCCTGCTCTGCTGGCACAGTTCTTCTGCCTTTTTGCCGGCCTCCTGTTCTATCTCAGAAGTCTTCGCCCGGGCATCTTCGGTTATTTTCTGGGCCTCCTGCTGGGCCTGTTCTTTCGTCTTTCTTATTTCTGCATTGTTCTTCTGCATCACCTGAAAGGCGGTATCTTCCGCCTCCTTTTTTATTCTTTCAGCCTCAGCTTGTGCATCCTGTTTTATTTTTTCAGCTTCAGCCAGGATTTTTTTCCGCTCTTCTTCCACAGAATGCCTCTGCTC
>JBMCUI010000042.1:0-12285 GCA_048622675.1 Spirochaetota bacterium
GCACCACACAGCCTACATAGACTGCGATCCGGGGCAGTCGGTTATCGGCCCTCCCACCACCGTGGGTATGATGGTTCATCGGGCCGGGATGCACACAGACTCCGGGATACATACAGGCTCCCAAAAAGGGACCAATGAAAAAAACGACCAGAACGATGTGCACCTGAGGTTTGTGGGCTCCACTTCCCCCCACCGTCACCTTCTGCAGATTGTTACCGGAATAAAACGTCTTCAGGACAGAGCGGTGGAACAAAACGCCAGAAAAATAGTTTTTGACTCCTGCGGGTTTGTTAACGGCAAGATGGCCCGGGAGTTCCAGTTCCAGGTAATAGAGCTGCTGCAGCCGGAGTACCTGGTGGCCTTCAAAAAAGGGCATTCTGTAGACCTGCTTCTGGAAAACTTCACCAGAAGCAGTACCATGAAAATAGTGAAACTGCCGGTCAGCCAGGAGGTAGTGGAAAGAGACCTGAGGGAGAGAAGAAACTACCGGGAAAAAAGGTACCGCTGGTTCCTGCAGAACCTGGACCTGAGAGAAATCAATATCAAAAATCTGGGAATGCACGGGATGATTCCGGACTTCAGGCAGCCCCGAAGACTCAGAAACCTTATTTTTGCCCTGTGCGACAAAGAACAGTTTATTGTTACTCTGGGGATTCTTCGCACGGTACATGTGGGAGAGCGCAGACTGGTTTTTTACTCACCGCCTCTTGATCCCAGAAAAGTGGCTTCATTGCAGTTCGGGTCAATTTATCTGAGCATAGGCGGACACGAGCTGAAAAAACATGAACATACATGAACATAACTGGAGGGTTCAGTTCTCGGTATGCTTGTCTTCAATACGCTTTATCTCTTTGTGCAGCCTGGCTGCATCCTCGTAGCGCTCCTCCTCTACCGCCTTGTCCAGGTCCCGCTTGAGCGATTCCAGTGGGGAGAGTTTTTCTTCCTGCTGGGGGTTTCTGGTCTGCTTCTGCTCCGGTTTTTGCTGTTCTGCTTCTTTTTCTGCTTCCGAGGAAAACCGGCCGGCCTCGTCCATGACTTTTTCGCTGACAAAGATAGGTGATGAGGTCCGCAGCGCAAGAGCTATGGCATCGCTTGGCCTGGAGTCCATTTCCAGCTCTATTCCGTCTCGGTCAAGGATAAGCCTGGCGTAGAACGTTCCCTCTCTGAGGTCGCACACTTCGATTCGTACCAGCCTGCATTCCATAAAATCCAGAATATTTTTCAACAGGTCGTGAGTAAGTGGACGGGGTACTTCCACATTGTTTACCTTAATGGCAATAGCCTGTGCTTCAGCTGCACCGATAAAAATCGGCAGGACCCGTTCACTGCTCTCTTCCTTGAGAAGCACAATGAATCCAACATTTGAAAATAAAAGTTGACTGAATTTTACAGGGATCATAGCCACCTTGTGTAACAATTATTTGTTGTTTTAAGCTTTTATAGCGATAATCTTTTTATACGATAAGACATAATGCACCAATTGTCAATGGGAAGTGAAACGCATACAGCAATTATTTTATCCCCACTCCGGTATAGGTAAGACCATGGCTCTGAACCTCAGCAGGGTCATAGATATCCTTGAGGTCTACAAATACCTTTCCTTTCATGCACCGGGAGAGCTTTTCCAGGTCCAGAGCCCGGTACTGGTTCCATTCAGTCATAATTACCAGCGCATCCGCCCCCTCAGCAGTGCGGTATGGACCATCAAAGTACTCAACTCCCTCAAGATGCCTTTCAGCCTCCGGTACTCCCTGGGGGTCGGTTGCCCTGATTGCAGCTCCTCCTTCTGTTAGGGCTGAGAGAATGGTCAGAGAAGGGGCTTCCCTGACATCATCGGTCTCAGGCTTAAACGTAAGACCCAGTACTGCTATGGTCTTCCCGTATTCGCTGCCCCCCAGGGCGCTGCGGATCTTTTTTACCATCAGAGACTTCTGGGCATCGTTTACCTGAACCACTGCTTCCACTATCCTGGCGGTGAGGTTGTTATCGTGAAACATCTTTATCAGAGCCCTGGTGTCCTTGGGAAAGCAGGAGCCTCCGTAGCCGGGACCGGCATGGAGGAATTTGGGACCGATCCGCCGGTCCAGTCCCATACCTTTGGCCACATCTTTGACATCTGCGCCCACTGCTTCGCACAGGTTGGCTATCTCGTTGATAAAAGAAATTTTAGTGGCCAAAAAAGCATTGCTGGCATATTTGATCAGCTCTGCTGTCTCCAGGGTTGTGACTACCAGGGGCGTCTCCAGCAGATAAAGGGGCCTGTACAGCTTCTTAAGACCCTCTTCGGCCCTGGTGCTTTCCACCCCTATTATAACCCGGTTGGGCCTCATGAAGTCCTCTATGGCTGAGCCTTCTCTGAGAAACTCAGGATTTGAAGCGACGTCAAACGCAACCTCAGGTCTTTTCTCCCGGATGATCCTCTTGACATTCCTGGCTGTTCCCACCGGAACGGTTGACTTGTTTACCACCACGGTATAGCCGCTCATACTCCCGGCAATATCCCTGGCTGCCTGGTACACGTAGGACAGGTCTGCATAACCATCTCCCCTTCTGGTAGGGGTGCCCACAGCTATGAACACTATATCTGCGTCACGCACCGCCCGGGGGACGTCCTGGGTAAAGGTAAGCCTCCCGGCTTCTACATTATTTTCCACCATCTGCTCCAGACCGGGCTCGTAGACAGGAAGACTGCCGTGGTTCAGGTGGTTGATCCTGGAGGTATCGGTGTCCACACAGACCACCCTGACCCCGAACTCCGCAAAGCAGGCCCCGGATACCAGGCCCACATATCCTGTACCAATCATGGCCACATTCATTTCATACTACCCCTGTTGTGTACTCAAATTTAACAAACAACTCTGCCTACTTTTCGTTAATGTTATAATATTCTCTGTACCAATTTACAAATTTTTTAAGCCCCTCCCGGATGCCCACCCGGGGGCTGAAACCTGTCTCCCACACCAGCCTGCTGATGTCTGCACATGTTTCCGGCACATCACCGGGCTGAAGGGGCAGGAGTTTTTTTTCCGCCTTTCTGCCCAGCTCCTCCTCCAGTATGGAGATAAACTCCAGCAGGCCCACCGGGGTGGAGTTTCCTATGTTGTATATCCTGCAGGGTGCAAAGCTGGTCCCCGGATAAGGCCGACGGGGGTCCCAGTCCGGGTCAGGCCCGGGGGGTGTTTTCATTATCCTGAAAACACCTTCCACTATATCATCGATGTAGGTGAAGTCCCTTTTCATTTTTCCATAATTGTACACTTCTACAGGCTGTTTTTCCATAATTTTTCTGGTAAATAAAAAATAGGCCATGTCAGGCCTCCCCCATGGTCCATATACGGTAAAAAACCGGAGCCCGGTACAGGGAAGGCCGTACAGGGCGGCATAGGTGTGGGCCATAAGCTCATCCGCTTTCTTGGTTGCAGCATAAAGTGACAGGGGATGGTCCACATTCTGCTGCACCGAATAGGGCATGGTGGTATTGGCGCCGTAAACAGAGCTTGATGAGGCAAAAACAAGGTGCCTGACCCCGGCGGCCCTGCAGCCTTCCAGGATGTTGAAAAAGCCCACCAGGTTGCTCTGGATATAGGCCTCCGGGTTCTCCTGGGAATACCGTACTCCCGCCTGGGCAGCAAGATGGACCACCAGTTTGAATGCCCCTGAGAAAAATAGCTCCCTGACATCCTCCCTGCCGGCGAGCTCCACCTGGGTAAACTCAAAACCGGGGCGGGAGTTCAGCCGGCTGAGCCTGGCTTTTTTAAGTTCCACATCGTAGTACGGATTCAGGTTGTCCACCCCCACAACGTCAAACCCTTCATCCAGCAGTCTGTCTGCGAGGTGGTACCCTATAAACCCGGCTGCCCCTGTTACCAGCACCGGCACATCGGCACTCCTATCCAGGTCGGAGGGGTTGTGAACACAAGAGGTGTGCTTCATATATCTGCTCCGTGCTTACCGGCTGCATATTTCCAGTGCAACTTTGTACAGCCTTATATCCTCTACAATACGGCACCAGAATGTTCAGGTGATTAAAATAGCAATTTATTCATCCCTGAGCAATGTATTCTGTTTACTGCTGATTCTATAGGAATAAAAAAAAATTCTTGTAAAAATTAAAAAATTACTTATTATGATAATAATTTAAAAATTTAGTATATCTTTTGCTATATTGTACCATATGAAGATTACCCAGAAAAACGAAATCCTGACCCAGACTGATGGGACCGGTGACGGGGATTACAATGACGCCGGGGATACCAATGAAACCCAGGTGCAGGAGGGGTGGTATAAAGCCTATGACTACAGGATGACTTCCAGCACCTTCACCTTCCCGGTAAACTTTCTGTTCAACATAACCAGAAACTTTGAGTTCTTCGGAGGGGTGGTATTCGACTACGAGCTGGGCAAGCAGAAGGACGCCTACCTTGATACAGGCGAGTACCTTTCAGATAAGACCACCGACAACAATACCGGAGCAGTAACCAACAATCTTACCAGGAGCACCTACTCCACCCAGCCGGTCTTTCAGTACCAGACCACCAGCATCAATGACTTCACTACCTCTTTCCGTTTCGGGCTGCGGTACTTCTTTAATGAAAACCTCATCTTTACCACCCAGCTCCTTGCCGCAGAGCCGAGAGTTGACGGAACCGGGATGGAAGCAGCAGGAGCAGGGAGCCTGTTTAATACTACCCTCATCGCCGAGGTTGACTTCAGGTTCGGGAAAAAACAAAAGGACTGATCTTCGGAATATTACACCTCAGGCAGATCGATCCACTTCCCCCCTTCCATGGCAGACTGATGGGCGCACACCCCGGCCATAGTCCAGTTGGCTGCTGTTTCGGCATCCACCCGGGAGGGCCTGTTTTCAGCAATTGCGCTTACAAACTCGTGCACCAGGTGGGGATGGGAGCCGCCGTGGCCTGCTCCCTGGATAAAAGAGGTGTGCTCATGCTCCTCATCGTACACCCCCCGCTGGGTGTAGGGAGCAATCTCCCTGGGAAGCAGGTGGCCGTAGTCCGGCACCTCCACTCGCCGGGCGTCCTCGTACCCTGAGAAAATCACCGGACCCTCCCCTGCTATCTGCTCCCACTCAAAGGAAAGCTTTGCACCGTACACGTCAAAGCTCTCAACATACTGGCGGATGGTATCGTACAGCGACCTGGTCACTTCGCAGGAAAGATCGGAGTCTTTCAGCTTCATCAGGGCTGTTTCCACAGCAAAGGGTGAGTTGTAGTACTTGATATATTCTTCCCGTATCCTGCCGGAGCCCCTGCAGCACACCGATTCCACCTTTTTGCCGGAAAGCGCCAGCAGGGGGCTCACTGCATGGGTGGCATAGTGCATGGGAGGAAACCCCAGCCAGTATTCAGGCCAGCCGGGAAGGCCCATATTCTGCTGGTGGGCTCCTCTCAGAAACTGGACCCTGCCCAGCCTGCCGGTGTCCACCAGCTCCCTGGCATACAGAAACTCCCTGGTGTACACAGCGGTTTCCATCATCATGTATATCTTGCCTGATTTTCTCCTGGCCTCCACCAGTTCCATGCACTCTTTTACTGATGCGGCCATGGGAACAGTGCAGGCAGTGTGCTTGCCCGCTTTCAGGGATGCCAGACTCATGGGTGCATGGTCTTGTATGGGTGTCACTACATGCACAGCATCCAGCTCGTCTAGTTCCAGCAGGTCCTCAAATCGGGTAACCCTTCGCTCCACTCCGAACCGGTCACCAGTCCGGTTGAGGTTTTCCTGGTTTCTCTGGCAGACGGCATAGCACTCAGCCAGGGGGTGCTTCTGGTACAGGGGTACAAATTCTGCACCAAAGCCCAGTCCTACCACTGCCACCTTTATTTTCTCAGCCATACATTTACCCTCCTTCTGCCAGACAGCCCTGCATCCAGGCCTGAAGTGCTCAGGCCCACCACATTTCACCGGGTTTCTCAAACAGGAGCACTTCTTTCAGCAGCTTCACCGCCTTGTCAAAACCCTCATCAGCGGACATCAGGGGGTCTTCATGCTCGATGCTGATAACTCCATCGTATCCGCACAGCCTCAGGTTGCTCACAAAGTTGTTCCAGAACAGCCGGTCATGGCCGTAGCCTACAGTCCTGAACGTCCATGCCCTGTTCTTTACATCGCTGTAGTGCTTGGGGTCATTAACTCCCCTCCAGGTTACCACGCTTTCATCGACCCTGCTGTCCTTGGCATGCACGTGTACGATAATGTCGCCGATCATTTTGATAATGGTAAGCGGGTCCATCCCCTGCCAGAACAGGTGGCTTGGGTCGAAGTTGCAGCATATCGCCTCCCCTGCCTGGTCTCGCAGCCTGAGCAGGGCCTCGGGGTTGAACACCACATCGCCGGGATGCATCTCAAACCCGAACTTTACCCCCGCATCACTCAGCCTCCCGGACATCTCTTTCCAGAAGGGGATTACCCTATTCTCCCACTGCCACTTGTAAGCATCACCAAAATAAGGGGGCCAGGGACAGGTTATCCAGTTGGGATACTTTGCATCCTCACCCGCACCTGGACATCCTGCAAACCCGTTTACCACCTTTACTCCTATCTTCTCAGCCAGCTGAATGGCATCGGTTATATCTTTCTCATACTGCTTGGCCAATTTTTCATCCGGATGAAGGGGATTGCCGTGAACAGAAATAGCACTCAGCTCCAGGTCCTTCGACGTATAGGCATCAACGAATTTCTTTCGAGCACTTTCGTCCTTAAGGAGCTGCTCGGGGTTGCAGTGGTTCTTTCCCACAAAACCTCCGGCACCCACTTCAACCGCCTGGACGCCCTTCCGGCTGGCCGTCTTCACTGCTTCTTCCCAGGACTTGCCACCATAAAGAACTGTCAATACACCTAACTTCATGTCTGCACCTCCTTATTGAAATAATTCAAACAGGTATGCTTCATGCACCAGTATTCTTATGATTGCACCCACCAGAGCAGAACTACATGATCCTCTCTTCGGTATCCTGGTCAAACAGGTGAGCAGTTTCCATATCTATACAAGCATACAGGGTCTCGCCCACCTGGATTCCAATCTTGGGAGGAGCTATGGCCCTGAACATAATATCATCAATTCTCAGGTTCAGGATATCCTCGGCTCCCATACTCTGGTTGAAGTATACACTGCACCTGGTAAACTCTCCCTGCGGCTGTCTGCGCTGCACTGATATATCTTCCGGTCTTATGCCCATCATCAGCTTTTTCTTGTTATATTTTTCCTTCAGAGCCCTGTTCTGCCGGTCGGTGAGTGTGCAGGTAATCTCATTTTTTCCTATAACCAGGCGGCCTGCCTGTATTTCAGCCTCAAATATGTTGATCAACGGGCTTCCCACAAATGTGGCCACAAATATATTCCTGGGGCGGTTATAAATCTCCTCCGGCGGACCTATCTGGAGCATTTTACCTTCGTTCAGCACTCCTACCCGGTCACCCATGGTCAGTGCCTCTACCTGATCGTGGGTAACGTAAAAGAAAGTTGCCCCCATATCGTAGTGAAGCCTGGCCAGCTCCCTTCTCATTTCCTCCCGCAGCTTGGCATCCAGGTTTGAAAGCGGCTCGTCCATCAGAAACACTTTGGGAGTCCGTACCATTGCCCTGCCCAGACCCACTCTCTGCATTTCCCCGCCGCTCAGGTGAATGGTCTCCCTGTCCAGCAGACGTTCTATGTGAAGAGTCTTTGCTACCTCCTCTACTCTTTTGTTGATTTCTTCCCTGGTATGAGTGCGGAATTTCGATTTGAGGGGAAACTCCAGGTTCTGGCGCACCGTATAGTTAGGGTAAAGGGTGTAGTACTGGAATACCATGGCCACGTCCCTCAAGGCAGGTGGAAGCTCATCCACCACTGTATCGTCCAGCTTTATGTGGCCCCTGTCCTGCTTCTCCAGTCCTGCTATCATTCTCAAGGTGGTAGTCTTCCCTGCACCGGTGGGACCGAGGAGGACAAAAAACTCCCTGTCCTTGACCTCCAGGTTCATATTGTCAACAGCAACAACATCACCGAAGGTCTTGGTCAGCGTGCTTAATTTTACATCAGCCATTTATCTATTCTCCGTGATTTTTGATCGATTACCGCCGCCCTGGCCCGTACTGGAGCATGCAGCAGTGCAAAGCCCTGTGCCAATCCTGCACCTGCCCGGCCTATAGTATGGAGTTGCCTGTTTCTTTATCAAACAGGCTTGCCCTGTCCATGTCAAAGGCCACAAAACCCGGCTTTCCGATATCGGGCTTCATGGTATGGGGTGCACGCACTTTTATGGTTTCTCCTCCCAGTTTAACATCAATGATATTGTAGGAGCCAAGGTCTTCCCTTACATATACTTCCACCGGAAGGTTATGGTCTTTTCCCTCCTCAAGGCTGAAACTTATATCCTCCGGTCTTATACCCAGTACAAGCTCTCTTTTTTCCTCCCTGTGCTCCAGGATTTTCTGCCTCATTTCATCGGACACAGGCAGGTACATGCTGTCAGTGCTCAGCCTGAGCCTGATTCTGCCGCCGGAATCTTTCTCCGGGCTGCATTCTATGAAGTTCATTCCCGGGCTGCCCACGAAATTTGCCACAAACAGGTTCCGGGGACTGGAATAAATCTGGTGAGGGGTGCCCAGCTGCTGGATAACCCCGTCTCGCATCACCGCAATCCTGTCCCCCATGGACATGGCTTCCGCCTGATCATGGGTTACATACACCGTGGTTGCTCCCACATCTACATGCAGCTTCTTGAGCTCCATTCTCATTTCTTCACGGAACTTGGCATCCAGGGTCCCTATGGGCTCGTCCAGGAGAAAAGCCTTGGGCCTTCTTACAATGGCCCTGGCCAGGGCCACCCTCTGCATGTCTCCGCCCGAAAGGTGCTTGGGCTTTTTGTTCAATATACCCCTGTCCAACCTGAGGATTTTTATCACCCTGTTTACCTCTTTGTCTATGGTTTCCTTATCGTAGCGCTGGGTCTTCAATGGAAACGCTATGTTTTCATAGGCGGAAAGCAGAGGGTAGAGCGCATACAGCTGGAACACGAAGGCTATATCCCTTTTTGAAGCCCTCAATAAGGTAACATCTTCGCCGTCCAGAAACACCCTTCCCTCATCCGGTGTTTCCAGGCCCGAAATGCACCGCAGGGTGGTGGTCTTGCCGCACCCGGAGGGTCCTAAAAACACGATAAACTCTTTATTTTCAATTTTCATGCTTAAATTATTTACTGCTACTACATCTCCAAATGTTTTGGTGATGTTTTCTAAAACTATCTCAGCCATCCATTGACCTCCGTATAGTTGGCTTCCCTAACCGGCTATGTATACTATTAATAATATAACACCTGAAGTTATTATGGATAAATAAGATAAACAGCAACGAGCCTTCACCTGATACTTACTTACGCATATGAATTACAAAGATGTATCCTGCAGTACCGCACAGGAGTATGGCAAACCCCGAACTGTACAGGGGCAGAAGCACCGGCTGGCACAGTGCAACTATTCCGAACATCATAATGCCCATGAATATCGGCTCCAGGTATCTCCTTTTCAGGAGCTTCAGCCTCCAGAAAACCAGGCCCAGCACCAGGTAAAATCCGAACACAGCAATTAATTTTGTCATATCTCTTCCCTATTTCCTTACTGCTCCAAAAGTTATACCTCTTACCAGATGCTTCCTGAGGAGTATGGTAAATACCATTGCAGGTATGAGAAATAGAAAGGTCCCTGCAGCTGCTGCTCCCCAGTCGTATCCCAGCACCCC
Organism: Spirochaetota bacterium; assembly: GCA_048622675.1. Taxonomy (GTDB): domain Bacteria; phylum Spirochaetota; class B62-G9; order B62-G9; family DRHN01; genus JBMCUI01. Next base: position 9,740 of record JBMCUI010000042.1, read on the forward strand.
CATCTGGTACGGAAGCCAGGCAGGAACTGTCTGGGCTACCCTCCTGGTAAGCAGAAAAGCGAACGCATACTCGTTCCAGGCAAAGATAAAGCAGAATACCGCTGTAGCAGCTATACCGGTGGCGGCCTGGGGTATCACAATCTTCATAAACGCCTGAAACCGGGTATAGCCGTCCACCATGGCTGCTTCTTCATACTCTATAGGTATATCGTCTATAAACCCCTTCAGCACCCATACTGCAAATGATACATTAAACGCAGTGTACAGCAGAATAAGCCCTATATGGGTATCTGTCAGGGCCAGGGACCTGAACATCAGAAACACCGGTATCACCACCACCACCGGAGGGAGCATCCTGGTAGCCAGTATAAAGAACAGCCAGTCGTCCTTTCCTCCCACCCTTCCCCTGGAAAAACCATAGGCGGCCAGGGTACCGATAACTATGGTGATAACAGTGCTTCCTATAACTATGATGATACTGTTTTTATACCTTCCCAGTAAATCGCTGGCCCGCACCACCTCTTCGTGGGTGCTGTTATACACAATACGCTCGTACCACTTCATTTCAGCCAGCTGTTCTTCGGAATATTCCTCGTATGTGGGTGTTCTGGATGTAAAAAGCCGGATATAGCTGGCAATGGAAGGTTTGAACACCATTTTAGGTGGATATTCCCTGATGTACTCCCAGGGTTTGACTGATGTATGTATCACAAATAACAGCGGTACCAGATAAATAAACGTGAACACACAGATAAGAAATATTATTACCGGCCTCCATATGCTTCTCTTTTTTCTTACTTTCTGTGCCATGTCTCAGTCCCTTTTATGAAGTAAAATCTATTCTTCCCTCGCTTTATTGAGGTATTTGATAAATATACTGGTTATAGCAATAATCATAATAAGCATGATATACCCGATAGATGCACCGTAGCTGGTCTGCCAGGTTACAAACGAAACGTTGTACAGGTGCATGGAAAGAAGGGGCGGGGCCATGGCCCCCCTTCCGGTAATTCCCATGGGCAGATCAAAGATCTTGAACGCCCTTATGGTTCGGAATATAAGTGCAATCATTAAAATCGGATAAATGGTAGGGAGAGTTATTCTGGTGAACTTGAACCACCACGAGGCCCTGTCAATTTCTGCTGCTTCGTACAGGTACTTGGGCACCGAACCCAGTCCTGCAAGCGACAGCAGCATCACAAACGGGGTCCACATCCATACGTCTGCCATAACAATGGAATAAAGATTAATATTGGGATTGGAAATCCAGTCTATTTTGGGAAGACCCAGAAGAAAGTTGAATACCCCCCAGGTAGGACTGAGAAACAGTCTCCACATCAGCCCCACGATTACCGGTGACATGGTCATGGGAAGCACCAGAAGGGTGGTGATAACTCCCCTTCCTTTAAAGTCCAGCTGAAGCACCAGTGCTATACCGAAGCCCAGCAGCATCTCAGCGGTAACAGTCATGGCCACATACTTTGCGGTAATGGTAAACTTCTCCCACATCTCCGGGTCATGCAGGATCCGGTGGTAATTTGCTGCACCCAGAAACTCGGGGTTTTTACCCCACACATTGGCCATTTTTGCGGTATAGTCGCAGAAGCTCAGAAACAGCGACCATACCAGTGGGAAAGCATTGATCACAATTAGCAGTACCAGTACCGGCAGAACAAACAGCCACATCAGGGTGTGGTCTTTAATATGCCGCCGCTTTTCCAGAGTAGGATGTTTGTAGCCCCCTGCCCTTCCTCCGGAAACCGTGGTGTTTACTGCACTTTGCTTTTTTGCACTCATTTCACAAACCTTTTCCTGTTGGTTTATCCCGCACAATTACAATATTGTACAACCATCAGCTATACCGCTGCATTTGAAAGGTTATCCGTCTGCATTTTACCCCATAACTCTTATTGAAACTCCCCCCGGCAAAAGCCAGGGGAAGTTGTGTTATTATGTCCAGCTGGAGTTAGTCGTAGTATCCCGCCTTCTTGAAGACCTGGTACCAGCGTTCGGTGCACTTGTCCAGGGCCTGCTTGGCAGTGCCTCTTCCTCCAACCACATAATCAGCAATGGTCTCGCTGAATGTTCTGAGCAGTATATCGTACTCGGGGCAGGCCCACCAGTCTTTGAATATTTCCATTGACTTCTTGAATGCAGGATTGAACGGGGCCGCATTCAGGAATGCCTCGGACTCCAGTGTTTCCTTGTGGCAGGTATAGCCGCCCAGCTCCGCCCATTTCATCTGCACATCGCTGCGCACAAACCACTCCAGCCACTGGAAAGCCAGGTCCTTCTTCTTTGAATAGGTAACAATTGATGCACCCTGGCCGCCCAGAGCAGCGAACTGCCTGACCTTTCCGTCCACACCTTCCTGGGGCGGACAGGCGAAGTACCCGGTGTCCTCGGCATAGGGATTGGTCTTTTTGTTGGAAAGTGCAGGGAAGAAGGCAAAGTAGTTGCTGGTCATGGGAACAATCCCTGCGGTGAAGGCATCGTTGCTCTTCACGTAGAAGGCATCCCCGAATCCGGGCGGTGTATACTTGAAC
>JBMCUI010000043.1:0-12283 GCA_048622675.1 Spirochaetota bacterium
CGGGTCTTCTTTAAGCTTTCTTGTGCCTGAAGGCTCCTCCCAGCTAATAGTCTCTTCCTCCCCCATTACTTTTGATTTTTCAGAAATCCCCTCCTGTCCGCTCATTTCCCGGCCAGCTTCTTTTTCCTGGCTCTCTGCCAGTGCCTTGTCTACCTTGGATATATCAAATGGCGGCTCAGGTTCTTTTTCCGGCTCTGCTTCCTTCTGCCTGGCTGGGTGTTTTTTCTGTAACTCCTTTTCTATTAAGCGTTTTCTGGAAAACTCAGTCTCAGGCTGAGGTTTTGTTTTCTGGTCAGGAGATTCATCCCTCTCAACTCTCTGGTCAGGAGCAGCCTGCATCGGCTTTGTTTCAATTTCACGGGTGCTGGGCTGCTCTCTTTCGGCAGGTTTTACTGGTTTTTCAGGTGCTACCCCTTTGCTGGGAGTAGGTTCTCTGGTACCAGCAAAGCTCTTCTCATCCTCATTCCTCACAGCCTGTTCTGCCTCCTCCTTCTGTCTGGGAAAACTCTGTGGCTCCTGGGGCTGCGAAACAGGTTGTTCCTGCGTTACCACTTCCTGCAATTGCCTTTTTTCCTGTGGCTCGGAATATTCAGGCTCCAAAGAAGCTTTTTCTATATCTGTATCTTCAGGCCCCGTGCTTCCCGGAGCCGTACTTCCTAAAGTGACCTTTATTGGTCCGCTGTAGGAAGGAGGCCTGGGTATGTTAAATTGAAAAATATATTGAAAAATCACGAATACCATAACATGGAACAATACTGCAATACATATACTCAGCAGCATCCGTGATTGATTTTGGTTTGATGGACGCATGATTTAGGAACCCGTTTTAGTTTCTCTGGTTCTGAGATTAACCCCTTCAAAACCATTTTTCCTTAAAGCATCCAGAACTTCTATCATCAAACTGTATGAGATACCGCTGTCACCTTCCACCACAACAGTCTGTATCTCCTTTTTTCTTTGCTGTGATAGTTTTGAAAGGTTTTTTTCTATACTTTCTATGCTGTTATAACGCTCCTTGTTGAGATAAAGCTCCTGTCTGGAGACAACGGTTACTACCAGCTTGGTCATTGCCACGGGCTCAGCCGTCTCAGAAGAGGGCAGAAGGAGACTGATCCCTGGTGTAAGGATGAAGGTTGTTGATACCATAAAAAAAACAATAAGCTGGAACACCACGTCTATCAGCGGGATGAGCTCCACAGTGGTCCTGGTGGATAATCTCCTCCTGAATCTCATTTCCTTTCCCCTCCCAGCAGGAGCACCAGCTCGTTGGCCCTGTTTTCCAGTCTCAGAATAGTATGATTTACTCTGTTAACCAGGTAGTTGTAAAAAATAATAGCAGGGATTGCTACTATCAATCCCGCAGCAGTGGTCAGCAAGGCTTCGGATATACCTTTGGCCAGCAGACCCGGATCGCCTACAGATCCGAATCTTCCCAGCACTCCAAAAGCAGATATATTTCCGGTTACGGTACCCAGAAGCCCCAGCAGTGGAGCTATGTGGGTAATGGTCCCCAGAGCAGGAAGGTGCTTTTCCAGCTTGGGAATTTCCAGGTTTGCTGCATCCATTATAGAATCCCTTATGGTATCAGGCGAATACCTCCGGTGTTCTATACCTACCTTCATCAGGTTAGTAATTGGGGAGGGGTTGTTTTCACATATGGAAAGCGCCTCATCGTAATGACCCTTTTCCAGCACTGCCTTTAGGCGGTTTATCATTTTTTCTTCATCTACTCTTATTTTCCTGAAATAAAGCAGGCGTTCGCAGATTATAATCACTGCCACAAAAGACAGAAAACCTATCATCCACATAATTATACCGCCTTTTTGCATAATCTCCAGCATGTCTTGCTCCTGTTATTAAAATTAAAAATTTATATGTGCTGAAAGGGTTATCATAAACCCTGTATCAACAAATGGCTCATACTCATATCTGGGAGCATCAAGAAGGGGGTAGAGGAGATCATTCAGATCGGCCTCCAGTCTGAAAAATCTGGTTATTCTGTAAAAACCATTTACACCAACCACCGGAGCCTGAACCGTATCATTAACCCCTGTCAGCAGCTTCAAAAAACCACCACCGCCGTACTTGCCTTTTTTGTTCACTCCGCTGGCTTCAACCACCAGCTTATTTCCAGGCAGATAATCAGCACGATCGATCATCCTGGAGTTCCAGGTGAAATTGGCTGAAAAGTTTTCAGAGATGTTCCACCTGGCGCCCAGGTCTGCTTCCAGGCTCAGCCCCTGTTTCTGGGTAATGGTAAACAGCCCGGTATCAGTATTAATGCCAGGAACAACCTGGGGAATGCTGCTTCTGGAGTACAGACCAAGACCTCCAGTGAAAACCCAGTCCCTGAACAGGTTGAGGTCAGAGTGTATATTAGCGAACCATCCATGGTCGTCTTCAACACTGTCGGGTATCTCCATCCACCTGAACTGCTCAGTAAGTCCTGAAAGGTTGTATTGATTGACCCTGTACCCTGCCTCAGCTGTTACAGAAAAAAGTTCTCTGGGAGTAGCCTGAAACGATACCTTAAAAGGAACCAGCCCCCCGGTAGTTTCACTCCAAAACCAGCCCACTCTGGTGTCTACGGTATATATCTGTGCAATGTCAAACCCCAGCAGACCATCTACCCTTACCCTGTTTAGCTCCAGACCAGGTCTATCAATCACTGTCCGGTATGTATATGCTGGAGAAAGGCCCAGGTACCCCTTCTCAAAGACAAACTTTCCTTCCAGGGAAGAAGACAAATAAAGCTCGTTGCCTTTCCGGTTTGTCTGCGTTGTATCCTCCGATCTGGTAAGCATCTGAGTCCAGCTGTAAGCCCTGAGGTCTCCCTGCAGAAAAAGCCGGCTGAAAGGCTGGTACTGCATCTCAGCACTTCCTTCGATGCTCCGATTTATTTTGGAATAAAAGCTCCCCTTTCCCTGGAGCCCTGTTTCTATATCAGAAAAACTGCCCCCGGTATCCAATTCCACCTTATCCTTCTCAAACTTCAGTGATCCATTGAGGATGTCCTCCCTTATGTTATAACCCGAACCAGGAGGATTTCCCGAGAGCCCATCCACCATCTCATGGCTGAACAACAGCTTGCCTTCCGGCTGCTTTCCGAACTGATAAAGAGATATGCTGCTGGTAAAATGGTTTAACGTCCCTGTACCCAGCACCCCCTCTGCCATGAGGGTTCTTTCCTGGTCTTGTGAAATACCCATTGCCTCAGTATGAGGGGCGATAAGCTCTGAAAATGGAGTCTCAATTTCCAGGTCATCCGGCTGGGGAAGAGGCGGAGTTTCCAGCCTGGGGGGCGGAAGTTCTGCCGGTTCAAGTTTTTTTGCAGTTATTTCCCCCACACTCAGATCTTCCAGCTCCAGAACCACACTGGGTAGAACGATATCCGGCTCCCCTGGAGTCATGCTCTGGGATTGAGTAACTTCATTTTGGGAAGGGCCGGCGGGTGCACCTGAGCCCAGCTCCTGCTCTGCAAAACCGGGCCCTGCAAAAAAAATAAATATTACGGCAGACACCATAGAACTTTTCAGGGAGTAATTTTTCATTTTTATTCCCATCAGAATCCCTTCTCTGAGGTGCGTTTTATCATCTTGGTCCTTTATCGGCACTGGACTCAGAATCCAGAAGCTTCTTCCCCAAAGGAGTCCATTCCGATGAAGGGAAATTATTGACAAGTCTGGTTACCAGAGTTTCAACCTCTCTGGGTTTCCCTGCTTTTTTCATCATCTGGGCTGCTCTGTACAGGGAGTGAGCTATCAAGTCACGGTCTTCTGGATTTATCAGGGACACTTTAATGAACTCCTGTCCTGCTTTCAAAAAATCTCCCTTCCGGTTATAGTACTCACCCAGGAGAAACTGGGCCTGTGACCTGGTAGCGGGGTCATCCTTCTGAAGGACCTGATTTATTAACTGGTAGGCACGCTCCAGCTTGCCTTCTTTTTCAAAAATACATAATCCGGCCAGTTCTATCATTGCATTCCGGCCTTCGGAGGTTTCCACCCCCCCCTGTCTGCTTATTCTGGCTGTTAGTTCCGCTTCCCGGCGGTCCAGCCCGAACATAAGATACCGTATCTCCTCCTGTCTGAGGGAGGCTTTGGTTTCCCTGGCATACTGTGGATATTCCTCCAACAGTGTTGAATACACCTCCAGTGCACTCCGATATTCTTCCTGTGACACGTACAATTCAGCACTCCTGACCATAGAATCGGCTCTGAAGGGGCTTTGTTCATAATTTTCGATAAGTTTCTGCCATAACATCAAAGCTTCGGTATGCTGGTCAGCCTTTGCTGCTGAAACTGCTTCCCAGTACAGAGAAGAATCTGCCAGGTCCCCCTGCGTGAAACACTCTCTGTATAAATGAAAAGCATCTTTTGCCTTATGGTAATCTTCTTCAGAATAAAACAACTCCGCTCTTTTGAACAGTGCCTCTCCTGCCAGAGGACTTTCCGGGTATTTCTTCCAGAGACCAAAATATTTGACTGCTGCTTCACCGCCACTTGCCTGTTTTTCCAACACTCTGGCCTGTTCAAACAATGCATCATCAGCATATTCCGAGCCAGGATAATCGGTGCTCACCCTGTAAAAAACCTCCAGGGCCTCCTTTGTCTCACCGAGGTTGACTAGGGACTTCCCCTGCAGGAAAAGGGCCCTGACAGAAAGCACACCCCGGCCATGGCTGGCAAGCCTGGAAAAAACCTCCCGGGATGCTTCATACCTGCCCATGCTGAAGTAGCACCATCCTCCTAAATACAGCGCTCTTTGGTAAAGCTGGTCCAATGCGTCAGAGGTTTCCTGAAAACCGGAGGACTGCATAACATCTGCTACTTTCATAACAGCATCAGCAGCATCCTGAAACCTGGAGAGCTGATAAAGACTCCATCCCCTGTAATAACCGGCATAGGGCAAAATGGCGACAAGGTTAGCTCTGGAAAGTTTGGTTTCACTGAGCTCTGACAGGTTATGCAGTGCATCATTGTAATTCTTCAATGCAACCTGTGACAGTCCTGCCATATAGTGAATGAGCAGATAGGAGGAAATGTCTGTTTGTTCAAGGTCAGGATATTGTTCCATCAGGGTCCCGGAGTTTGCTGTTACCTTTCGGTACTGCTGCATGGCAAATAAAAGTTTTGTCAGGTCAACCCTGGCTTCTAAATCTTCAGGATGCATCTGAAGGTAAGCTGATAATGCCTGATAGGACAGATCAATCTTTCCCTGCCTGTCATAAATAATGGCTTCCAGACGGAGTAACTGGTCATAAAATTCACTATTTTTATTCTCCCTCTCCAGAATCTGACAGTTTTCCAGGGCCTGTTCATACTGTTTTTCTTTGTACTGCGAATAAGCCAGAAGGTACCTGGCCCGGTCTACCTTGTCAGAATGGGGGTGTTTCTGGATAAAATCCCTCAGCAGCCGGGCTGCCCTGGAATAATTTTCATCTGCAAGATAGAGCTCGGATATTCTGAAAGCCGCCGCTTCTGAGTTTTCAGGGTTTGAAGAAAGATACTCTTCCAGAATTTTCACCGCAGATGATACATTGCCCTGCTCTTGTTTAATTTCGGCCAGGTATGAAGGTACTGCTTCCGGTATTTCTCTGGTTTCTTTAAGCCTCCAGGCCTTATTCAGGAAAAACTCTGATATATCCAGTTGTTTCTGATTATAGCTTTCTATACCCGTCCTTACCCAGAAATCCATCAGCAGGTCCGTAGAACCTGAAAACTTCTTTTCAGCCTTCTGTATTATCCACTCCATTCTTTCCAGATCTTTTTCTTTCTGAGCAATCAGGTACAACCTTCGATAAGCAACAGAAGCCACTTCAGGAGGTGCCTCCTGAAGTTTGAGGTAGAGCGTTTCAGCCTCCTCCAGCCGTCCTTTTTCCCAAAAAGCTTCAGCCTGGTAGAGATAAATCCTTTGCTTCCATTCTTCGGGATATTTTTCAGGATCGATCTGTTCATGAAATTCTATAAGTTCTTTAAAAGCCCCGTTTTTGAAAAGAACATAGCTGTATAACACAACCTGGTACGGCGAAAGATTTATGACCCCCTGCTCCTCCCTCAGACGGTCCATGGTTTTTCTGGCAGCAGCAAACTCATCCAGATATACCTCAGAAAGAGCCCGATAAAACAGGGCTTCCTTTACCAGGGAAGACTCAATTTCTCTGCGCACAAATATATCAAGCTGTTTTCTGCAGTTCTGATAGTCCTGGAGCCTGAAAAAGCACACTCCCTTCCAGAAAGGTACATATTCCAGATACCGGGTTGTTCTGTATCTTGTAGTGATGGTATCAAGAAGATTCAACGCTCGGTGATATTCTCCCACCCTGTAAAGGCAGACAGCCCTCTTGTACTGGGCATCTGGAATGAGATCAGAAAGAGGAAACCGCCTTACAAAATCTTCATAGGTTTCCAGGGCCAGTTTGTAATTCTGGTTGTAGTACTTGGTTTCCGCCCTGGTGAAAAGCTCCCTCTCAGAGCTCAGCGGCCAGGCCAGGGCTGGTACAAGGAAGAAGACTAATAGAAATAATCGTTTCATATCAGAAATATATCGCAGGTCCAGTAATTTTTCAATAACCATGTTTGTTAAAAACAGTATTATCAACCTTTATTACTTTTATCGATAACTTAGATAATTATTTGACCTTGTTTATTTACTCCTGCGATATACAATATACAACAAACCCTTAAGGAAAACAAGGATGGGGATTAAACTGCAGTAAAAACTTCTTCCGGTTTTGACATGATGTCAGGGCTTGCTATTTCCCTGTCAGTAAACTTTGCACAGGGAGATAGATAATAAAGATTGTGGCCTTTTCTGAGTTTGTTGTATCCTCCACCGGTGATATTGAGAGCAATGTAGTCCTGGTTATCTACTTTTTTTTCTCTCACAGCCTGGACCAGCGAACCAACCGCAACTCCGGCAGCTTCACAGATATCCACTCCTTCCAGCTCCTGGAAAAGATGCACGCAGGAGTATACCTCCTGGTTGGTAACAGAATACATTTCTCCACCGGATTCCTCCAATACCTGGCGCACTCCACCGGTTATGGAATAGGGTGGTTTCCTGTTGGATAATACCTTTGCGCTGATCTGATTAATTTTATCTTTTGCATTATTTTCATCCATAGCAGGTATATGGTCCAGCCCCTGTTTCCATGCTTCCACCATTGGGACAAACGGATGGTTCTGGGAAAAATGAAGCTTCATAAGAGTATTCCCGAATCTTCTGTCTTCCTTCAGACGTTCGAAAGCCTCCCAGGCTGCTATCCCTCCTGCTCCAGAACCAATGGCCTGAAAATAGTGATGAGGTATACGTCCCATGGTATACGCAGCATCCAGTACAGTTGTGGCCATTCCGTCCCTGCGGGCGATATTAGCAGTTCCACCTTCAGGGAAAAACCCATCCATGCAGGTAATTTTTTCAGCCAGCGAAATGGCATCGTAATAGTCACTGTTCCCGCTTGCCAGAAAAAGCTTGACCTTTTGCTCATTGAACGGCTCAGTCGACCATATCTCTGCAGCACTTGATTCAGGGATTACCAGCACCAGAGGCATGTTGTTCCTGGAACAGATTCCAGCAAATGCCCTTCCGGTGTTTCCTGCGGAGGCCACCACAATAGCACCCCCGTCCAGATTGGATGCCCTGGCCATTACTGAAGGAGCCTCCAGCTCTTTGAAGGATACAGTTTTCATTAATGCATTCCTCTCAGGCCAGTATCCATTAAAAATTATGTAAAGATTTTCCAGCCCCAGATGCCTGGCAAGTCCCTCACTGCGGTACGTTACAGGCCCTCCTTTTACTTCAAGGAACTGCTCCACAGGAAGAAAATCATAAAACCTGAACATCCCCGGTTTATTCCAGTCCAGGTCAATCCTTTTTTTAGAATATATGCTCCTCAGAAGAGAAGGGGAATGATGGGCATCGCACTTTAGACGGAGATAATCGTCTTGGTACTCTGTCCCGCATTCAAGACATTTTAATACATATTTTTTCATTGTATTCCTCCACGCCAGAGTCTTTATTCGATTGTAAGTACATTCCGGCTGAAAGAGTAGTACTTTTAAAAGGGAGGACAATAAATTGTAATTATTAACAGGAGTGGATTATAAATGAAAATTATAATTTAAAACCAGTAATAGTCCTGGCCTGGAGAGGAATTTTTTCTTACTAGATTATTATGCTATACTACAGGATAAGGCGCTGGTTTAGCTCAGTAGCTCATTACTTCCCGGATATTTTGTACCAGCCTGTCCACTGAGGGAATATTTTCGTTCTCCAGCGGCCTCGACATGGGAGGTGGTACATCATAGGCGGCAACTACCCTTACCGGTGCTTCGAGACTCCTGAAGGCCCTGTGGTGTATTTCGTGGGATATATGGCCGGCAAAGCTACCGGTATAAGGGGCCTGGTTTGCCACCACCGCCCTTCGGGTTTTTTGTACAGACCTGGTTATGGTTTCAGTATCAAGCGGAACCAGGCTTCTGGGGTCTATTACCTCTGCACTTACCCCATCTTCTCTTTCAAGCACTTCTGCAGCCTGCAGCGCACCTTTTACCAGGTTTGAATAAACCACTACAGTAATGTCCCTTCCTTCTCGTGCAACCCTGGCCTGTCCAAGGGGGATGGTGTAGTCCCACCCTTCCGGTACTTCTCCCCTGTCCACGTAAAGCAGCTGGTGCTCTATAAACACCACCGGATTGTCATCCCTTATGGCTGTTTTTAGAAGACCTTTTACATCGTAGGCAGTGGAGGGGATCACCACCTTTAATCCTGGCACCTGTGAAACTATGGATTCCAGGCTCTGGGAATGCTGGCCGGCATAGCCTTTGCCCCCTCCGATGGTGGTCCTTATTACCATGGGTATGGTCATTTTCCCACCGAACATATACCTGGCTTTTGCTGCCTGGTTTGCCAGCTGGTCCATGGCCTGCAGAATAAAATCTATGTACATAATTTCCACCACAGGCCTGAACCCCACCATGGCTGCTCCCACTCCAGTTCCAATGATGGCGGATTCGGAGATTGCTGTGTTAAAAATTCTATCCCTTCCGAAAACATCCAGAAGCCCCAGGGTAACGTGATAAGCTCCTCCATAATCAGCAACATCCTCACCATATACAATTACCCGCCTGTCCCTCATCATCTCCTCAGTGAGGGCCTCAGCCACTGCATGTCTGAACAGCATCTTTCCTTCACTGTCTCTGGTGTATTTACGGGGTTTTTTAAAAATGTGCCTGGTTTTGTACTCTTCGCCTATATTATCCGAGTTTGACATGGCAAAAAGACCATCGTAGATGTCTTTTACATCCGGGTCTTCGGCCCTGGCTGCTCTGGCAGTAATTTCTTCTATCTTTTTTCTGGCATTCTGCATATGCTGCTCAGCCTGGGCTTTGCTGAGCAGGCCCAGCTCTGTCATTTCATTCTCCAGCCTTTTTATGGGGTCTTCGTTTTCCCATGCCTTTTTCTCCTGGTCGCTCCTGTAGGCTACTCCCTTGTCTTTGATGTTATGTCCAAGATACCTGTAGGTCATTCCCTCAATGAGCACCGGACCCTGCCCATTAAAAAGTTTTTCCCGGCTCCTGTGTACAGCCTCTCTTACACTCAAAACGTCCATTCCACATATGCTCTCAGCATGCATATTGATGGAGTTATACCCTGCACCTCTCTGAGCCAGGTAATCAATTCCTGTTACCTCACCTCTCTGCTGGCCGGTCATCCCGTACTGGTTGTTTTCAATGTAATATATTATGGGAAGCCCCTCTTCCCACTGCCTCATGGTTGAGAAATTAAGTGACTCGTTGGCTATGCCGTTATTCACAGCACCGTCACCTATTATGCATACTACTATTCTATCCTGTCCCAGCTTCTGAGCTGCCATTGCTGCTCCGGTAGCTATGGCAAAGCTGCCCCCCACAATAGCATTTGCCCCCAGATTGCCTGTATTAAAATCTGCTATATGCATTCCACCGCCTCGGCCATGGCAGTAGCCGTCCTGTTTTCCCAGAAGCTCGGACATAGCCTGATACAGATGGTAATCAACTGCGCACTCCCGGAGGTCTTTACTTTTCTCTCCAGGCCAGCCTTCAAGAAATTTTTCCAGTTCATTTTCGCTCATCTGATATATGGCAAACAGCCCTTTGGCCACTGAATGCCCGTGGCCCCGATGGGTGCTGGTTATATAGTCTCCCTTGCCTATGGCTGACATTATACCGGCTGCATTGGCTTCTTCTCCTATATAAAGGTGGGTTGCCCCGATAAATTTAAACCCTTCATAAGGAACAAAGCTTCCAGAGCTGAGGTCTGCCACCATGAACTCAAAGTTCCGAATCAGCAGCATTGCTCTGTATATCTGAAAAGTTTCTTCCCTGGTGATTGTTCCTGATTCAAGCTCTTTTTTTAAAGAGCCCTGATAGGAAAACAGAGGGATATGGGGAAAGCTTATCTTTGATGGTTCAAAGGATGGCATAACATTAATTTCTCTCATGTTCAACTCCCTGAATCAGGTTGGTAGCAAAAGATACTAATTCAGTGAAAATGCGTCAAAAATTTAACTGTTTTATAGGAATAAAGGTAATGTCCTGGGGTTTTTAATTGATACTTTCAAACAAAGGCCTTATTGAATCATATTATTAATAAGTTTTTCTGTTTTTCTCAGCTCCTGCAAGGGGTCTGACCTGTTAAGTATTATTCGCTGCAGCATCTCCCGGATATGGTTGTCAATTTTAAAAAACTCCACATGTACGGGCAGAGGGCGGGCGAACTCCAGAGAGTCGATGGGCACCCTGTAATTTGGGTGTTTCATATCAAAAGCCTTTACCTGCAGAGATTTGATGGAAGATTTTCTCACCGGGATAAACCCTACTGTTTCGTGCAGTCTGGCAGTGTTCTGTTTATTTACCAGCCAGGCTATAAAATCATTGACTGCCCTTCTCTTTTTTTTGTTTCGTGCAAAATTTACCAGAACCGAGCCGCTGAGCACCGTATACCTGTTTCCATTTATGGAAGGCATGGGAGCGACTTTCAAACTCCAGGGAAGGTTCTGCTCACCGTAAGCTAATCCTGCACTGGTAAAAGCACCCATAGACAGCTTACCCCTTAAAAAGGCCTGCCCGGCTTCCCAATCAGACCAGGTCTGAGGCATAATTTCATGAGTGAAAATAAGATCACATACCAGGTTAACTGTTTCTACCATTTCCGTAGAGGTAAGATTAATTGTTTGGCCGTCTTCTGAAAAAAAACTCCCTCCGTTTGCCCACAGCATGGGAGCCAGTCCGTACATCCCATTGACCCACAGCATCATAGCATAGGTATCAATTTCACCGTCTCCATCGGTGTCCCCGGTCAGCTTCTTTCCGTACTCCACCATCTGCTCCCAGGTCTCAGGAGGACTGTCCGGGTCAATACCTGCTTCTTGGAAAGCATCACCATTATAATAAAAAACCATGGTGCTTATTGCATACGGTACTGCATAAACTTTTCCGTTACGGGTAACCGTCTCCCACATTATATCCATAATATCATTTTTCATTTCATAAGGTATTTCACTGCCAAGGGGATCTACAACACCATTTTCAATGTAAGGGTCCAGGTACTCCATCTGTACCTGGGCCACATCAGGAAGCTGCCCCGTTACAGCAGAAGCAAGCATCTTTACCTGCATCTCCTCGTAAAGCCCCTGAAACACAGGTTCTATTCTGACCCCTGAATGATTACGGTTGTATTCATCCGCCATTTTTTCTATTAGAGACTTTACATGAAAACCCATACTGTGCCAGAAAGAAATCTTCATATCCCTGGCAGGGAGGTAGGAAGCTACCATAAGAAATCCAAACAGGAATAGAATACACCTTTTCATTTTCCTTACCTTTGAATAATATGTTTTGAAGTACAGGGTATACTATAATATATTATGCATGGAATTTAAAGAAGTAATTTTTTTTCAAACAGTCGGCATGAGCATTCAATGGGTGAGGAAATTCTTTTTATATCAAATGGCTACGGTGAAGATACTGTATCAGCTTACCTGGCAGCTTCCCTTCAAAATAACCATCCTTCCCTGATAATAAAAGGGTTTCCCACCGTAGGAGAAGGGAAATTTTACAGCAGTCTGGGCATAGAGCGGGCAGGAAGGGGAGTTTTGCTTCCCAGTGAAGGATTTGTACGAAGTTTGCGGGACTTTTATACAGATATAAAAAACGGTTTTTTCCGAAAAACATGGAGAATGGGATTAGAATTAAGAAAAAAATCTCATACTTTCCCCTATCTGGTGGTTACAGGGGATACC
>JBMCUI010000044.1:0-12014 GCA_048622675.1 Spirochaetota bacterium
AATTTTTTAGCTCATTACCTTCCGGAGGTGTTTTCTATCCCCTAGCGGTACAGGGGGCCGTAGGTGGTACAGGCCCGGTAGTCCGCGCCCTGCGAATCAGCATCCCCGAAGCAGCTCCAGGCTTTAGGCCTGAATATCCTCTCTGAGGGTACATTGTGCATGCACACCGGTATCCTCAGCAGAGATGCCAAGGTTATGAGCTCTGCACCTATGTGTCCATAACTTACTGCCCCGTGGTTGGCCCCCCAGTTGTTCATCACATCGTATACATCCCTGAACGGGCCTCTGCCGGTAAGGTTGGGTACAAACCAGGTAGTGGGCCAGGTGGGATCGGTCCGTTCGATAAGAGTACTGGACACCTCTTCGGGCAGTTCCACAGAATACCCCTCCGCTATCTGCAGCACCGGGCCCAAACCGGCCGCTATGTTCAGCCTGGACATGGTCACCGGCATGCCTCCCCTGGAAATAAAAGTGGTGGAAAATCCTCCTCCCCTGAAGTACTCCAGGTTAGCCGGACAGAACCTGGCTGCTTTCAGACACTGCCCTGTTTCCTTTGGAGTTATCTCCCAGAAAGGTTTGATACCTGGTCTGCCCTTGATGGACTGTCTGCCTGTGCCGTCCAGGCAGCAGGAACCGGAGTTAATCAGGTGAATCACCCCGTTTTCAGCCTGCCCTTCAAGTGTTGCTCCGGTAACTCTTTTTACCGCCTGAGGACTCCAATAGGTACGAACATCGGCAAATATCTGTGCAGTACCGGTAAGCAGATGACCGAACAGCATGGATACTGCATTCAGGTAGTCATTCTCAGTTGCCACGACATACGGCTGCCTGGTACCGTTCCAGTCAAAGGAGGAGTTCAGGATGGTTTCCATAAAATCACCATTGGGAAAATGGTCTGTCCACTGCCTCTGCCCCTGGAAACCCCCGGCTATGGCATTGTGCCCCAGGGCTTCTTCGCCAAAATCCAGCTGGTCCAGACGGGGATTCCCCACCATCAGGTCCCTGGCTATAAGGGCCATTTTTACCACAGTATGCCAGTCATCTTTCTTCTTCTGCTCCGAAAACCTGCTCCCCGGCTTATTGGGGTCCCTGCCCTCAACACAATTACTGAAAACCCACTCCACCGCCCTGTTAAACTCCTGTTTGTCGTAAATCTCTTCTTCCATTCTCCTGATAAACTCGGACATGTCCACCATCTCGTAGCGCATTCCCAGGTAGCGTTCCAGAAAATAAGGGTCAACAATAGAACCACCTATACCCATGGAAACACCGCCCATTGCCAGGTAAGACTTGCCTTTCATGTGCGAGACCGCCAGCCCTGCTTTAGTAAACTGCAGTATCTTATGATGGACATCATCGGGTATGGACCTGTCATCAGCATCCTGAACGTCTCTGCCGTACACTCCGAACGCAGGTAAGCCCTTCTGCGCATGGGCTGCCAGGACTGCTGCCAGGTACACAGCTCCGGGACGCTCAGTCCCGTTGAACCCCCATACCGCCTTGGGAGTATGAGGGTCCATATCCATAGTCTCCGCTCCATAGCACCAGGATGGGGTAACTGTTATGGAAACCTCCACCCCCTCCTTTTCAAACTTCTTCCTGGTCTTCTCTGCTTCAGCTGCTCCGCCAATACATGTATCGGCAGTCACACATTCTATTTCACTGCCGTCCGGGTGCCTGAGGTTGGATGAAATCAGCTCCTCCAGCCGCCTGGCCATTTCCATGGTCTGGCCTTCCAGAGCTTCTCTGACCCCTCTTCTTCTTCCGTCAATTACAGGTCTTATCCCTACTCTGGGAACTGTTCCTATCAGCCTCGGTTTTTGCTGCATTTCACTCTCTCCTTGTAAACAGGTTCAATTAAAAACAATAGTGGCCATTCACACTGACTGCCGTATCACCAGCTTCGCTTCAAGAACCACTTTCACCGGCCCGGAGTCCATATAATTTTCTGCTTCTGTAATCCTCTTAAATAAAAGGTCTGCAGCAGTTGAACCCAGGGTATATACGGGCTGGGATATTGCAGTAATTCCGGGAGTTACCAGGGAAGCCCATCCAGGATTATCAAACATCATAAAGGCAATATCCTGGGGTATGTGAAGGTTATTTTCTTTAATACTCTGGTAAGCCCCGGTAGCCATATCAGTATTGGCAACAAACAGAGAATCAATTCCCGAATTCATAAGCAGCTCAGCTGCCTTCTCTCTTCCCGATTCAAGGCTGAAATCACCATACTTGATCAACTCTTCTTTCACCCCCATTCCGCTTTGTTCCAGAGCATCTCTATATCCTTCCAGCCGATGCATTCCGGTCATCCTGTCTCTGGGTCCCGATATGAAGCCGATTTTCCTGCAGCCTTTTTCTATCATATACTTGACTCCGCTGCAGGCTGCCTCCCTGTTATTGACCACTACAGAATCACAACTCACTCCCTCTACTACCCTGTCCAAAAACAAAATAGGGGTGCCCAGCGATTTAAGGAAACTTAAATAGTCTTTATTCTTACCGGTGGGAGAAAGGATGATCCCATCCACCCGGTTTTCATGCAGTACCTTCAGATACATTCTTTCCTTGAGAGGGTCGTCTCCCCCGTTGCACAAAACAGTGCTGAAATTGTGACGTATGGCTACATCCTCTACAGACTTTGCAATTATAGAGTAAAAGGGACTGAGCACATTGCTTATTATAACTCCTATAGAGTGGGTCTTTCTTCTTCTTAAATTCCGGGCAATAGCATTTATCCGATAATTGGTCTCATCGATAACCTCCATTACCTTTTTTCTGGTTTCTTCTTTAACATATGGGTATTTATTAATTACCCTGGAGACCGTAGCAGTAGAAACTCCTGCCAGATCAGCTATTTTAGCTATGTTCAGTTTTTTGTTATCCAATACTCTATTATTCATCTCTGTGTTCAAAACAATTTTTATTTTCAGAAATTAGTCTACCTACAACTATTTTATCTCTCCTGCAGCAAAATACATTATAAGTATAACATACAGAAGTACAAAAACAACAGTTCCCACTGAAAGAGTATTATAAATATATGAATGGTCATGCCTCTCATCCCGTGCAAATAGAGGTATTACAAATGGAGGGGGCAGTATAAACATAGATAAAAGAGCCATATAATATATTCCGGGCAGATTGAGACGGTTTAAAAATAAAGCTTTTCCAATAAACAATGCAAGAGGTAAAAGCACAACCAGTCTCAGTCCTATAATTTTCACAGGTAAACGCAGCCGGTGAAAATCCAAGTTAATTTCATATCCAATTATCAGCAGTATCAGGGGAATAGTCAACTGTGAGACGAGCTCGACAGTGTTAATTACTGAAACGTACAGCTTATTGTCTTTCAGAACAGCTTGAATACCGCTGGTATTCAATGCTATTCCCAGAAATATAGCAATAATGATAGGAGATGAAATAAAAGAGGCTGCCAGTTTTTTAAGATCCCTGCTGCCGGCACTAATACTGAATATTATACCCAGCAGCACAAACCATACATATAACTCCTGGCCTATATCCAGTATCCCCATATATTTTATGTTTTCCACGCCAAAAACAGCCCCAAACATGGGAATACCCAGCATCCCAACCTCAAAACCGGTAAACATAAGGGTAAAATAGGGGTCATTTACCCGAAACAGCCTTTTAAATCTCCCTCCCAACAGAAGCATTAGTATGTTAACCAGAAAAACAACAACTATCACCACCAGGTATTTGGCTTTGAAGTGCACATCCAGGAAGGCCAGAAACAGCAGGGCAGGCAGGGAAACGTTGACCACCAGTTTTTTCATCTCTCCCACTGTTGGAGAAGAAATAAACTGCTTGATTTTTAATACATACCCCAGGCTCAACAGGACAATTACCGGGACAACTTTTGACAATACTTCTAAATATTCCATTTCAGGCAGGTTCTGGTCAGGGAGTTTTGGAAGCTTCAGTTAACTGCAGATTGATTAAATCATCTACGTTGACCTCATCTTTTCTTTTTTCAGCTATTACTTTTCCATGAACCATCACTACAAACCGGTCTGCCGACGCATATACATCATTCAGGTTGTGGGATACAAAGATACATGCAATGTTTTCTTCTTTTAGCCTTTTTATAAAATCAAGCACTCTCCGCACACCGCTGACAGCCAGTGCTGTGGTTGGCTCATCCAGTATTATCAGAGAGGCCTTAAAATACATAGCCCTGGATATGGCCACCCCCTGCATTTCCCCTCCTGAACAAAAACGTACTTCCTGCTCGGTAGATGGGATCCTCAGGTTGAGCTGGCGGGACAACTTCAGGGCTTCTTTTCTCATCTTGTCCTTGTCCAGCCACTTTATAGGCCCCAAAGACTTTAATGGTTCCCTTCCCATAAATACATTTTGGGCCACACTCAGCTCATTTATCACAGCCCTGTCCTGGTATACTGTTTCAATTCCCAGGCTTCTGGATTTTTTTACTGACGTAATATCAACCTCCGCTCCCTTCCAGAATATCTTTCCCCTGCTTTTTGGTATTACTCCTGATACTATTTTAACCAGGGTGGTCTTGCCGGCCCCATTGTCCCCTATAAGCCCCACCACTTCACCCGGATATACTTCCAGGTCCACACCCCTTACCGCATGGACTTTCCCATAGAATTTATGGACTCCCTCCAACCTGATCAAAGGAGGGGGTGAACTGTCTGCAGGTTTATTTTTCAGTCGTTCTTCCATTTGTTTCTTCCTTTGTATTTAAAAATAACCGATTATGCGGGCATTAATATCCTGTCTCTCAGCTTTGCACGCCCAGCATTTATTAATATTGCTATAAGCAATATTAAACCATTGAAAACTCCCCGTAAAGCAGCATCCATAGCAGTCATGGTGGTTCCGGCTTCTATTACCCCCAGGAGGATCACCCCTCCAAGGGCACCGATTATTGATCCTCTTCCTCCTTTCAGGCTAACTCCTCCAATAATTGCTCCGGCAAACGCTAAAAACAGTACATCACCTTCTGCAATGGTGCTGGGAATGCTCTTCAAATAACCGATATACAGAAGGGCGGCGCCGCCTGATAGAAAACCGGAAAGGGTAAATACCCAAAAATTAACCCATCCTATATTGATCCCAAGCATGCTGGCTGCATCGGGGTTGCCTCCCACTGCACGAACATACCCTCCAAACCTGGTATGGTCCAGCACAAAATACAACACCGCAGTTGTGACGAAAAGCACTATTATAGCATTGTAAATGCCACCTGTTTTCGCTCCTCCCAGGAAAGTGATTACTCTGGGTACATTGGTAATTGCTCCTTTACGAATGTAGTAGGTCATCCAGTTGAACATCAGGTATGTCGCAAGGGTAACCAGAAAAGGATTAATGCCAATCTTTCCCACAATAAAACCATTAATACTCCCCAGGAGTGCTCCTATTATAAAAAGAAACAGGATTCCAGACCAGGTGGGCAAAAAAGCAGCCCAGTCCACCAGCAGTACACCCACCAGCATGGCTGTGAGCCCGGTGTTTTGTGAAATCGACAGGTCCAGATTTCCAGCCAGTAAAGAAAAAGCTTCTGCAAAAACCAGCAACCCGAGAGGAGATGCAACATAGAGAATAAAATGAAGGTTTTTTATAGTAAAGTATCCCTCAATTGTAATGGAAAATATTAAAAATGTGATAACTATTATCACCCAGATCAGGTATTCAACCAGCACTAACTGCAGCCTTTTACCCCATCTAAGCTGGAGTTGAATTTCTTCGGCCTTTTGCACTGTGTTTCCTCCGGATTAGTCTCACCATATAAATTTTTACGTATATACCCTCTAAAATAAATCGACGGAATTCCCCATCCTTTACTTTTTAAGAAAGAAAGGAAACCCCACAGAAGCTTCAGCCCCTGTGGGTTCCTTTTTGCATTACTTTTTAATGTTTAAAACAGGGTTGACCTTTATTACCATCCTGGCAGTTTCACGTTGGCCCACAGGTAACCTGCATCGGCATTTTTTTCGGTTACCTGAACAGCGCTGGTCTGAAACCACAGATGGCCGGCTATGCCTTCCACAATTTGCGCCGGTGCCCAGGCTTCATCAGCAGCCCATACATCTATACCCATATGTTTTACACCGGTGGAGAGCTCTATCTCATCTGCTGTAATGGTCTGCCCCACCTCCGGAAGCGCAGCTTCACCTTCTTCCAGATACCTTACCAGGTAATGCACTGCAATTGGATTGTAGAAGGGGCAGGGCTGGTCCAGGCATATGTCAATTTCATCCTTTTTAATCCTGTCAATAACCGCTGGCATAGCATCAATGGTTGCAACATAAATTTTGGTAGGATCCAGACCCAGGTCCTTCATTGCCTCAATAGCTCCCACACACATGGGTCCGTTGCCTGAATAAATGGCATCAATTTCGGGCTGTCTTCTCAACATAGCCTCTGCCTCTCTCTTGGCAGGTGTTTCCTGATATTTTCCCAGAGCCTGCAGAACTTCCACCCCATCATACTTGTCGATAATATCATGGAAGCCTTCACTGCGGTCTGTAGCAGATGCACCGCCCAGAGGACCGCGCATTTCAAGGACCACCCCCTGGACCTTGCCAATAGGTTCTACTTCATTTTTCAGATACTCAGCAAGTTTTTCACCAAGTATCCTGCCTGCACGTACCCCGGAAAAACCAATGTACATTTTTACATCAGGGTGGTTAATGTCTGCATCTGTGGTAAACACCGGAATGTTCTCTTCGTTTGCCATATCCACAATTGGCTTCGCTGCATCTGCATCCTGAGCTGCTACAATAAGTCCGTCTATACCCGCACGAATCATCTGCTGGGACTGGGTAACCTGAAGGGCAGGGTCTCCCTGGGCCTGGTTGGTAATATAATCGTACCCCCTGTCCTCGCAGTACCATATAAAGCTCTTTTCAAACAAAGCCTCCCAGGTATTGCTCACAATCTTAACAGAAAGCCCTATTTTCGGAGGCTTCTCCTTCTCTACTTCTTTTTTACCCTCACCAAATGCTACAGAAAAACAAAACAAAAGCGCCAACAAAACTAATAAAAATTTTTTCATCATCATCCTCCTTTATTTTTAGTTTTAAATCCACTCCTTAAAAAACAAGTGGACTTTTAAGTACGGCTAACTATTTTGTAATCGGTTACATTTTATCCGATAGTCAATTTGCTGTCAAGGGTTTTTTTATCTTATCTGTTTGTTATTACCAGATTACAGGATCACTGCTTCTTTATTGCCCGAGGTTCAAAATCATTCTTGGCCCCAATCATGTAGGCCACGATCTCTTCGCGGAAGTCATGTATTTTCCCAGATAGAGGTTTATCTGCAACCTTCAGCCCATGTCGTAATACCACAACCCTGTCAC
Organism: Spirochaetota bacterium; assembly: GCA_048622675.1. Classification (GTDB taxonomy): domain Bacteria; phylum Spirochaetota; class B62-G9; order B62-G9; family DRHN01; genus JBMCUI01. Next base: position 7,353 of record JBMCUI010000044.1, read on the forward strand.
CAACTTCATTAATATCCTCCAGACGGTGACTTATAATAATAATTGACCCCCCCTGAGATTTAAGCTCTTTTATAAGATCAAGTACTTCCTGTATAGCTGCAACGCTTAATGCAGCTGTAGGCTCATCCATAATAATAACCTTTGCATTGAATGCTGTTGACCTTCCAATGGCCACCGCCTGACGCTGCCCTCCTGAAAGATTTTTTACCTTAAGCCGAACCGAACCAATATCGATCTGGAGATTTTTAATAATTTCATGCGACCGCTGTTCCATATACATCCTGTTCATCACTTTGATTGGGCCTATTCTCCATTTCACCTGTTCACGGCCGAGAAAAATATTTGCAGCCACATCCAGGTTGTCTGTAAGAGCAAAGTCCTGGTATACCATTTCAATCCCAAGCTTTCGTGAACTTATGGGGTCGCTTGAAGTAATGGGCTTCCCCTCAATCATAATCTCGCCTTCATCCGGGATATAAGCGCCGCTCAGTACTTTCATCAGAGTTGATTTACCGGCCGCATTGTCTCCTACCAGTCCCAGCACTTCATTATGGTAGAGCACCAGATCGACCCCTCGCAGGGCACGAACAGCACCGAAGCTCTTCTTTATATTACGCATCTCTATAATGGGTATTTTTTTATCCATTGTTTTATAAGTTTTATTTTTCTCCTTTTCGCCACTGGTCAAAAATGATTGCAATAATTATAACTGTACCAATTGCGGACGGCTGCCAGTAAGTTGGAAAACCGAGCAGGTTTAGACCAGTGCGAATAGTCTGCATCAGGGCAGCACCGAATAGAACTCCAATGATTGAACCTTCTCCTCCAAAAAGGCTCACCCCGCCGATAACTGCTGCAGCAATTATATCCAGCTCATAACCTGATGCTGCAGTAGGTGCTGCTACTCCCAGCCTGGCAGTCATTAAGATACCACCAAGGGCAGTTAATACCCCGCTTGCTGTAAAAACAAACAGCCTGACAGCATTCGGATTAATTCCCGAAACTCTGGCAGCCTCCTGGTTACCACCCACAGCATAAATATGTCGCCCCTGGACTGTACTGGTAAGAAAAAGATAAAGCAATAATGCCAGAGAAAGCATTACAATTACCGGCAAGGGCACCCCCCAGCTGCCAATAGGAATATTGTGCTGACCAAGCATGTTGAATTGAGGAGGGAGCTTCCTGATAGGCCATCCGCCTGTTACTCCGTACGTGATGCCTCTGGCAATACTGAGAGTACCCAGAGTAGCAATAAAAGCAGGCAGACGGAAGGAAGTTACCAGAACACCATTCAGCAACCCCACCGTTCCTCCAACCACAACACCACCCAGAACTGAAATGAAAACCGGAAAACCCCATGTGAGAAGCAAAGCAGAGCCCATTCCTGACAGGGCCATGTTTGAGCCTACAGACAGGTCAATGCCGGCTGTAATTATAACCATTGCTTCGCCGAACGCACTGACTGCTATCCAGGAAAAAGCACGAAGCATATTAAAAATATTGTTTGAAGTGAGAAAAGTCCTAGTAGTAAGACCAAGAAATGCACACCACACTATGAAAATAATGATTATTCCCACCTCCTGCCGGTTGAACAATGCTTTCAGAGATAATTTTTTCCGGATATCATCGGCTCTGGTTTCCAATATTTCCCCTCTTTGTAAAAGAATCCGTAAAAGTTCATCTCCCTCCTCCTTTCCTCCTTTCTTCAAGCATTTTTTGAAGGAGGAGGGAATATGCTATTTCTTTTTACACCGAAAATGCATTTTCGTCAATAGGGAGATGGAAGCGGCTTGGTAAAATCTTTTTTCTCCCAGGCTTCGATCATGGCGTCTACATTTTTCATGGTAACAATGTCCATTCCCGAATCAGTCCAATCATCAAACCTCTTTCCTTCAACAAAATAATCATAGATCATCTGTACAGTATCATATCCCCATCCCCAGTATTTCTGTCCTACCAGTCCCTGAAGCATCCCCTTTTTCATATACTCCAGCTCCACAGGCAGAGTATCAAAGGCAACAGTTTTTATTCTTCCTGATTTGGCTGCATTTTCCCACAGAGGCATGGACCCTTCTTCGGCAAACAATGGCCACAGTCCTACAAAAAACCAGCCGTCCAGGTCGGAATAGGCCTGCATGGTCTCTTCGACCACCCGGACTCCCTGATTGATATCATCGTAACAGGCCACTGTAGTTACAATCTCAATATCGGGGTATTTCTCGGCTATCTCGTCTTTAAACCCTTTTATTCTTTCCTCCAGATTAAGTGCACCAGGAACCCCTGTAAGCAGAGCAACCTTGCCGCTGGTACCCATGGCACGCACCAGAAGATCTGCAGCTGCTCTGCCCCCATCATAATTACTGACCCCCAGGTAGGTAAACCTTTTGCTGTCAGGGGCATCAGAGTCCCAGGTCATAACCGGAATTCCAGATTCCACTGCCTTGTTGATAGGGTCAACAGCTCCGTCTGGGTCATTACAGGAGACACCGATAGCATCAACTCCCTGGGCTATCATGTCTTCAATAACCCGGGCCTGCTCCGCCATATCAGAAGCTACTGATCCCACGTACAGGACCTCGACTTCGTAGGGTCCCTGTTCTGTGAGCTCCTGTGCTTTCTTCATGGCTCCGTCCCGCCCCAGCTCGAAAACCGGGTTGTTCAGTGCTTTGGGTATCCAGGCAATGGTAAGCTTGCCATCTGCCAGAGGCCCCTCCTTCTCCTCCTTCTTGCTCCCGGTACATAGAAAAGCTGGCAGCATAATTAAAACCAAAACTACATAAATAACCTTTTTGTGCAAGAGCTTCATTTTAAACCCTCCTTTAAAAGAGATTTTCCTATATTTTAGCAATTATAATGCCAGATTAAATGCCGAAAAAGAGCCATGGACAGGCCGAAATCGTTCATAGGTGGAAAAATACTACACAAGTTGGCAACCTGATCTTACACATTTGGGTAAGAGTAAACCCCGGCAGGAGTTAACCAAAAAACTACTTTCATTGGTAGGGTAAAAATATTTTAAAAGTAATACCCTGGTTGGGGATACTTTTAACAGTAATGCAGCCATTATACTGGGACAGAATATCCTTACATATGGACAATCCCAGTCCTCCCATTTCTCCATGATCTTTGGTAGTATAGAATGGATTAAAAATATTCTCCAGTTTCTTCTCCTCCATACCAACACCATTGTCCTCAATAGAAATAACAATGTAAATATCCTGGCCCGCTTTCTCAAAATCGGCAGAAATACTCACCACTCCCCCTTGTGGCATTGCTTCAACTGCATTCAATACTATATTTACTATTACCTGTTTAATTAGGTCCGGGTCCACACTTGCCAGTATTCCAGGTCGAATCCTGAGATTTAGCCTTATATTGTTATGTTCCATAGTAGGTCTCATGAGGGATATAACTTCGTTCAGCAGGGTATCCACCCTGGTTTTGGTAAATGACTGGGTGCCCAGCTCCTCCACATGCATTGACTTTTCTATAATATGTTTTATCCGGTTTACCTCTTTCTCTACATTGTCCAGATTGAGTTTGATAAGGCTCGGGGATTCTTCAGTTTTTATTACTTTCAGATAATTCAGAATAATACTCAAAGGATTGTTTATTTCATGCGCAACTCGTCCGGCAAATTTTTCTGGAGAAAACATACTTCCTGGTTTCGGGTTTTTTTCTCCTGCTATGTTCAGCCCTCCATCCTCATCAATGGTGGACAGCGTTCCCATAAACGATCCGTCTTCATCATACAGGGGAATCATATACAATTTCCTGAAAGAAAGGGAGAAATCAAGCGGCAGAGAAAAACGTAGCTCTCTCATATTAAAAATAGTCTCATCAATTTTTTTTACACTTTCTGACGGCAGATTGATCAGATCATTAAAATAACGATCAGTGTAGTCGCTTGCCTCTATATCAAAATATTCCGTAATACTGGTATTGAGAAAAACAATATTTCCTTTTGTATCAGTAACCATTAAAGGGAGAGGTATATGGTTAAAAATATTTTCATAGAAGTGTTTCAGGTAGAACAGCTCAAAATTACTCTCCTCCAGCTCCTTGCGTCTGGTCATAAAAGAATAGGTCAGCTTCACCAGATGCAGCTTATCTATATCAGAAATATTGGTGGTTTCAATAACCCGGCCATTTTTTAGAATGGACACCCTGGAGGCAAAATTGAATATTTCTTCCATATTGCTGGTGGCATAAATTATGGTGGTGCCCTTCTGACAGAGTACTGATAATAGATAATGGAACCTGTCCAGCTGTTCAGGTGTCAGCTTTACTGACATCTCGTCTATGAGCAATAACTTGGAAGGAAAACATATGCTCTTTACAATCTGGACCATTTGCTGCTTTGTTAGGGGGAAATACTTAACCGGAACATCCAGGCCAATATCAGGGATGGACAATTCACTGAAAATATCCAGTGCCCTCTGCCGCATTCTTTCCTGGTCAGGCAGGAGAAAATTTTTCTTAATCCGGTAATTTAAATAGATATTCTCAAATGCACTCCATTTAGGATAGAGGTAGAGCTGGGAATGAATGGCATTGATACCCCGTTTCATTGCCCTCTTGGTGGTAAGTCTGTTCAGGACTCTATTCTCGAATATTATCTTTCCAGCAAACTTTGGAATCCTGCCGGAAAGCACATTGATC
>JBMCUI010000045.1:0-11723 GCA_048622675.1 Spirochaetota bacterium
TACTATATCCGTTTCTTTTACCACCTCATCAACATTCTGCTCAAGCTTTGAGTAATCATACATTAAAAGGGGAGCTTTGGACAAAGCCGCCAGGTACAGTGCATTTGATATTCCCCGCTTTCTTCCTTCTTTTAGTATGGTCTGCCTGCTGTTTCTCTCCACGGAAAAGAAAACACCTCCCAGCAGGACTACAATAAGGAGGATCAAATACAGTAAAAACCTTCTTTTGAGACCGCTCTGAAACCACCCTGCAAATCTTCTGACCATTGTTTACCTCTTTAGTACAGGTATGGGACCATTATAACATATTTTAAGATTGGATAACAACATGAACATTAATGGTTAGGGCATTGTATGGGTGTGCGTCAGTGATGGTCCAGCCATACCCTCTTCAGAGAAAAATAATGGTCTCCCAGCGCTTTCCCCTCGAAGTTCCGCACATACGGCTGAAACACTCTCTCGTAGGCCAGATAATTTAAAAGCACAACCGGGGCATCTTCCATTACCATGTCCTGTATCTCAGAGTAAAGAGAGATGCGCCTGTGGTAATCCCGTTCATTTTGTGCCTTCTCCAGCAAAGCATCTACCTGGGGATTTTTATAGAAAGATCTGTTGGTAGTACTCCGGGAATGAAAAAGAGAGCTCAAAATATTGTCAGGATCAGGAACATCAGCCTCCCAGCTGTATTTGAATATGGGAGCCTTTCCTTGCTGGAGCATTTTTTTAAATGCCGGCCAGTCGGTGAGGCAGTTAATGTTAAGTTCTACTCCGATGTTGGAAAGATACTCTTTAATTGCCTTATCCTCTTCAAGTAAAGCCTCAGATTTAACACTGGACCAGTATTGAATAACCGGCAGCCCTCTGCCTCCAGGGAACCCGGCTTCTTTTAACAACTTACTGGCCTTCTCAGGAGAATAGGGGTAATTTCTATCATCCGGTCTGTACCCGGGCATTCCGGGAGGAATCAAGCTTGTAGCCGGAATTAATCTTCCTTTACCTACTTTTTCACTTATTTCCTTTTTATTTATTGCATAATTCAAGGCTTTGCGGACTTTTTCATTTTCCAAATATTTATGTCGAGTATTTATTACCAGCATTCTCAGGCTGTGAGCAGGTCTTTGTAGAAGCTGATAGTTGCTATTTAGAATTTCATCGCGCTTCCCAACAGGAAAAGAAGAATCCTCCAGGCTCCCTTTTTTGAATTCATTGAACATCTTATCGATCGAAGCGCCAGGAAAAATTCTAAAAACAATCCTGTCAAGATACGGTCTTCCTTCATGATAATCTCTGTTAGCCTCCAGTACTATCTCTTTATTGCTTTTCCAGTACTCAAACGTAAACGGTCCTGTACCCACCGGATGATGGCCGAAATCTTTTTCTGGATTTTCTACTTCCTCCCTGGGAACAGCCCCGAAATTGACCATTGCCAGCACTGAAATGAAAGGAGGAAACGGCTCAGAAAGTGTAATTTCCAGGGTATAGGGACCTGCTGCTTTTATTCCTTCCACCTGACCGGTTTTGCCTCTCATAAAATCTTCGGCCCCTTTTATTCTGGAAAGAAGGGAAGCAGCCCTGGAACCTGTTCGCGGATCAAGAATCCTGGTGAAAGAGTATACAAAATCACCTGCCCTTACTTCCCTGCCATTGTGAAATTTAACTCCTTTTTTAAGATGAAAGACCCACCTGAGATTGTCACCGGAGCTCTCCCAGGAGTTGGCAATACAGGGCACCACCATAAGGTTGTCAGTATACTGCACCAGCCCTTCTACTACCTGTTGAATCACAACACTGGCATATATCTCGGTCATTTTTGCAGGGTCCAGTGTAGAAGGCTCATTCCCCAACCCTTTTCTGTAGGCTCCTCCATAGACGCTTTTTGGGGGTCTGGTTGTTTCGGTCTGCTGTTTGTCTGGACGTGAACCACCATAACAGGCGCTATTGAATAAAAACGGAACTAACAATAATATTAATAATAAAAAGAATAATTTTGATCTTATAGTCATTTTTTAGCCGTCAGGTACAAATATTTTTGCAACCACTCTAAATCATATTTCTAAAAATGTCAATATCCCTGTGATATTTTTTTACTAATTCATGGTTGTAATTAATACAAATATAAGGTATAATTATCAATTAAAATTATTATTGGAGCCCCTCTCTTTAATCAAAATTGATCAATACTTCAGGAATTTACCATGGGACATAAAAAGAAGGTGCTTATTGCGGATGACGATAAACGCTTCAGGGATATCTGCGAAGAGCTCTGTGTGGACCTCGGTCTGAATCCAGTCACTGCGGATAATGGAGTGGAAGCTGCCAATTTGTTAAAAAGGTACAAGTTCATTCTGGGACTTTTTGATTTGAAAATGCCAAAGATGGGGGGGATTGACCTGCTGCACGGGGCCAGAGAAATATCTCCTGATTTGCCTGTTATAATAATAACTGCATACGGCTCCATAGAAACAGCAGTGGAAGCAATGAAGGCTGGAGCTGTGGACTATATTGTAAAACCATGCTCCGTTAAAAAGATCAGGGAAGTTTTAAAAAATACTCTTAAATCCTGGAAATTGTCCAAAAGCGTTTCCTCTGAAGAGGGTGTAAATAAAAAATTTGGGATAATCGGATGTTCGGAGGCAATGCAGGATGTGTACAAAAGAATTGCTGCAATGCAGCAAACCGACAATACAGTGCTCATACTGGGAGAAAGCGGAGCAGGCAAAGAACTGGTTGCCAGGGCCATACACTACTACGGGGAGCGGGCAGAAGCACCTTTTATTCCCATTGACTGCAGTATTCTAAGCCTTAACATTGTAGATAGCGAGCTCTTCGGGCACCTCAGGGGCTCGTTCACTGATGCCCATCACGACAGGGTAGGCCTTCTCAAACTTGCTAAAAATGGAACAGTATTTTTTGACGAAATAACAGAAATACCCATACAGGCCCAGGCAAAACTCCTCAGGGCAATCCAGGAAAAAGAAATAAGGCCGGTAGGGTCCTCAAAAACAGAGAAGATACGGGCACGGATTATTGCCGCTTCTAACCGCAACCTGGAAGAATCGGTAAAAGACGGAACGTTCAGAGAAGACCTCTTTTACAGACTTCATGTTATACCTATCTCGGTCCCTCCTCTCAGGGAAAGAAAAAGCGATATCCCTCTGCTTGTGGACCACTTTATAAAAAAATACAGTACTGAAAAAAATCCTGTGTGCGGCGCAACCTCGCGCTCACTGGACATACTTATGTCATACCACTGGCCTGGCAATATCAGGGAGCTGGAGAATGTAATCCAGCAGGCCATTGCCCTGGGCTCAAGCGAATGGGTTCGACCTGTGGACCTTCCTGAACATATAAAAAAACCGGCCCCATCAATCACCGGCGGCATACCGAAAGTAAAACCACTCGCAGAAACAGAAAAAGAAGCTATCCTGGAAGCGCTGCGGATAACTTCAGGGAAAAAGCTGGAAGCTGCACGGCTGCTGGGAATAGGGAAGACAACTCTTTACGAAAAGTTAAAACGGTACAAAATTGAATAGTATCTTCATACCAACCATTCATTCTTTCCTGATTGGAGAAGTCCACCAAATTTGAAAAAGGGTACGGATTCCGGAAACTTTTCCGTTTTCGGGAATGCCCTATAAAACTGCCTCTGCTCCAGCAACCCAACTGTGTATAAGCATTTTTCTAACCGCTTATATATCTATAGTTACATCATTTTCTTTAAATAATCTATATCTCCCTCATCGGCACACCTTTTGCAGTTTACCTGGTGAACTCATAAGTACCAAGAACCAAATATGAATGACCGGATAAACAAGAAAAAGACCATACTCATCGCTTTTCGGAAACCCGGCGATGCAGACCAGCTGGTACATATCCTCTCGAAAGAAGACTACCGGGTAATAAAAGCACAGAATTTTCTAGGCCTCATCGAATCTTTGGAAAACTATCATATAGATCTCATGGTCTCTGAAGTTGCTCTGCCTGGCGTATCGATGTTTTATTTTCTCCCATTTCTCCGCAAACGGTACTCGGATATAAAGGTTATTATCGCCATGAAAAATTATTCTCCCAGGGCGGAACTACTACTGAGGCCGTACAAGGTTATGTATTTTCTGCAGTGGCCGGCAGACCATTCACTGCTCACATCAATAATTAAAGCAGGTCTGGAAGCCAGGGATACTGTTTATTCGGACAAATATATACTCAGCCAATAACATAAGGGGTGTTACCCCGTAAATTAAATTTTTAATACAAAGGAGTTACACCATGAAAAAGGTTCTTTTGGTTGTCGGGATTGTAGTAGCTTTAGCAGCCCTGTTTTTTGCATCGCCTATGGTTGGGAAAATGGACAAAAACGATACCCAGTATTATGGTACTGCTGTTGCAGATGAAGGTGGGGGCGGAGGCATCTAAAGTAGAATACCAATTGCCAGAGGGGAGGGGCGATTAATATTTCCTCTCCCCTATCTAAATCTTATTAATATATAAAAACTGGATAAAATGGACTACAATAGTAATTCGAATAAAAAATTAGTGAAAGAGTTGGAATCTCTTCGCAGTCAGATAGACACACTAAAAAGCCACCAAGAACAATTAAAAAATATGTATTCTTCGTTTCAGCAGCTTTTTTCTGAAATGCCCAATGGCTTCTGTCATCTGGAAATGGTTACAGAAAATGACGGCAGGCCCTGTGACTGCATTTTTCTAAATGTAAACCCTGCTTTCGAAATGCTTACAGGTCTTCATAAAGATGACATTACAGGAAAATCCGCCAAAGAGTTTCTATCCTCAATTACTCCCAGCTGGGCAAGGGTCTGCAGAGATACAGCAATCAAGGGCAAAACCGTCAATTTAACAAGTTATGTAAAACACCTGGATAAACACCTGGATATATCGGCATTCAGTCCCCGTAAAGGTGAATTTATAGCAATTTTTACTGACATCACCAGAGTTAAAAAAATCGAAGATGAAAAGAAAAGACTGGAGCTGCAGCTGATTCAGTCTCAGAAGCTTGAGGCCATCGGAACACTTGCAGGAGGAGTCGCCCATGATTTTAATAATCTGCTTACCGCCATAAACGGGTATGCCGAACTGGCCTGCAGCCAGCTTGAAGACCCCCAGTACATCAACAATTGTCTCAGACAGATACTGAATATTACCCAGAGAGCCTCCCAGCTTTCGCATCAGTTGATTATTTTTGGTCGCAAAGAACCCATGAAGCTCAAACCTCACAATCTCTCCCATATTATTGAATATCTTTTCAACATGCTGAAAAGGATTATTGGCGAACATGTAACCATATCATTTGAACTTGACCCTCATCTATGGACTACCAGAGTGGATTCAGGTCAGATTGAGCAGGTGATATTGAACCTGGCTATAAATGCAAAGGATGCTATGAAAGATGGTGGTACGTTAACCATCCGTACCAAAAATGTAAAGCTTGATGATACTTACGCAGATAAATACACCTATGCCAGCCCTGGAAATTATGTATGCCTTGCCCTGGAGGATACAGGCATAGGAATGGACAAAGATACACTCGATCATATATTTGAACCATTTTTCACTACCAAAAAGAGCGGAGAAGGCTCCGGCCTGGGGCTTTCAGTGGTATACGGAATAATTAAGGAGCATAATGGATGGATAAACGTATACAGCGAACCAGGCATAGGCACAATTTTTAGAATTTATCTGCCGGCCTTCTCTGGAAAACATAAACCTGTAGACAGAACCGGAAAAAAGTTGAAACTGGAAAAATTTCAGGGCAACGGGGAAAAAATACTTTATGTCGAAGATGATAAAAACATCCGGGAGTCAACCCAAAAGCAATTAACTGAAAACGGCTACAAAGTGTATGCCTGCAGTAACGCCCGGGAAGCTTTGAATGTCTATGCAGTGGGAAAAAGGAATATTGATTTACTTTTTGCGGATATGGTACTGCCGGACAGGGGCGGAGTTGAGCTGGCCAATATACTTGTTTCCAGCACCTCGAACCTCAAAGTTCTGCTTACCAGTGGGTACCTGGATAAAAAGGTGGAATGGCCGGTAATTAAAGAGAAAAATTACCATTTTATCCAGAAACCCTATACTACCGGATTGCTTCTGCAGTGCATAAAAAAAAGCTTAAATGGTACCGAATAAAAAATTAACATCACTGTTTTTCAAATAACTCCGGAATGACCCAAATATTTAGTATATCAAGCTGGGCCTCAAGAAAAACCCCTTCCATTGTTTGATTGAAGCTCCTTTCTGCTTTAGGTATCATTCTGATCTTCCGGTACCTTTCCTCAACAACCTGTTTTAAAACATCTACGTCATTTCGTTTTAATTTTTTTATACGAATAAGCTCCTGCAGCCTCTGCAGCAAATCGATTTTACCCCCCAGTGACTGGGACCTGTATTTTGAGTCCAGCGATTCACCGTTCCTGTATTTCTCCAGTTCTGCTGTTAGCTGGTCCAGATAACTTTCTATTTTCTTTTTTATTTTTCGTTGTTTGATCATAAGTCAATAAATAAAGAGTTTTGATTATTCCGAATGTTAACGATAAATAAGAAATTATTTCGTTTAATATCAGAATAAGTTCTTAAAAAAATATCCAATGGACCACTTTTATTATATCACAAGCCATGAATATTCCACTGTTTTTCCTGGAATTTTAATTTCCTCAACTGCCCTTTTTCAAATAATTCTTTTTTAATACTATTCAAAAAATCTCTAACCTCACTCTGGTCATTAAAATATTCTCTCGTGTGGGACAATATTTCAAGCCCGAGCAGGATGAACTCCATAATAGGTTTAATTTCCCTATCCTTTGATATTTCTTTTATTTGATCGAAGATGTCCAACAGCCTCCGGTCTTCTGAGTTTAAGTCCATCAAGGGAGCAAGCATATAGCTGGGGGTTTTGTCCAAAGCTTTACACATGGTTATGAACTTATTGATAGGAGGAAAAGTCCTCCCGTTTTCATAATCATATATATCTTTTACATTTATATTGGTTGCAATAGAAAATTGTTTCACATCGCCATATTTTATTCTTATTAATTTTCTTAACCTCCTGCCAAAATCCCTGTATTTGTAATCCTTGTTTTTTGCCATCATCAATAACTGCCCATTAGTAATTTACGCAAACAATTCAGTATATTTACATTATCTTCGTTTACCCATCAAATATCAATAGGTTTTATAAGTTATATTTTTATATTTTATCCTTTTCCACGGGTCCTTTATGGCCCGAGAGTTGTTTTGGTTCGTTCACCTCTATCCGGGGCAGATATATTTGGAAGGTAGTCCCCTGGCCCGGTTGAGTGTACACGTTAATATACCCTCCGCTCTGTTTTACCGTACCATACACCGCCGATAATCCAAGACCTGCAGATTTCCCTACTTCTTTTGTAGTAAAAAACGGATCAAAAATATGTCTTCTGGTCTGCTGGTCCATTCCCTGTCCGGTGTCAATCATTTCCAGCAAAACATAATTACCGGGTACCATTTCTGGATGGTCGGTGCAGGAGTTTTCGTCCAGGCAAACAGCCCTGGTTTTAATAATTAGCCGTCCTCCTTTGGGCATAGCATCCCGAGCATTTACCGCCAGGTTTATAACAACCTGTTCCATCTGCATCGGATCGGCTTTGATTGCCCCTGATTCTGACTTTAGTCTGGTTGTTATTTTTATATCCTCGCCAATGAGTCTTTTCAGCATTGTAATGCTGTGTCGTATTAACTCGTTAATATATATTATTTTTGGCTGAAGCATCTGTTTTCTGCTGTATGCAAGAAGCTGAGAGGTCAATGAAGCTGCTCTTTCTGCAGCTTTCTTGATTTCCTGGAGGTTTCCTGCAATTGTCTGGTCCAGATTGTCTTTCATCAGGATTAGCTCGGAATAACCCAGGATTCCGGTCAATATATTGTTGAAGTCATGGGCAATACCACCTGCAAGTTTTCCAACAGCTTCCATCTTCTGGGACTGTCGGAGCGCTTCCTGGGCCTTCTTTCGTTGCGTAATATCCAGAGCAGTTTCCACAACACCTGTGTTTAGCCCTTTATGATCCTTAATAGGAGTGGCTGTTATTAACCACGTCCTCCCATCAGTATGTTCTATCTCTCCAGCCTCTGTTCTGCCTGTTGCCAAGCATTTCTCAACAGGACAGTTATTACAGGGTTTTGTTTTGTGTGCCCATACCTCATAGCATTTCCTTCCTACCAGAGCTTCTGGTTTTATATTCACTGAATCACTGGCCTTTTTATTAGCTTGCATGATTTCATGATTCATGTTTTGATACACTATTAAAGCTGGAGAGCTCTCGATTAACAGAGATTTTTCTTTCTCCGACCTCAGCATCTTTTGCTCCGCCTGCTTGCGTTCTGTAATATCCAGAAGCGAAACTACACTCTGAGTGCTCTCCGGGATCATATCAATATGTGCCAGTATATTCCTCACCCTTCCCTTCCTGTCCACAAACCCGAACTCATAGGTCTTTGGAGGAGCGTTCCTGTCCTTCCTTCGCAAATGATGATACTCTTTCATTTTCTTCAGGTCATCAGGCAAGACGTTCTCCGTCCAGCTTTTCTTCCCTTCTATCTCATTTTTAGAGTAACCGGAAAGCCTCTCGAACTCTGAATTGACTCTGAATATTGTTGTATCTTCATTCAGAATGGCCATGGCTGTTCCGGTTGTCTCAAATATGGTGCGGTAATACTTCTCAGATGCCTCCAGCCTTTCCTCTGCCCGCTTGCGATTGGTGATATCCCGGCCCACCCCTACTATTGCAACCACATTATTGTGGTTATCAACAATAGCTTTGTCCGACCATGCCACCCACCTCCATCCATGTTTCGTCATGGCTCTCTGCTCCATATAAGCCGAGTAAGGGGGCTTATACAGGTTTTCCATTGCTCTTTCTACAGATGCACGGTCGTCTTCGTGTACAAGGGGCATAAACTTTTTTCCTAACAGTTCTTCTTCTGTTTTACCAAACATTTCACAATACGAAGGGCTCACGAATAGAAACCGTCCTTCACTGTCAACTTTGACCACCATGTCTGTTTGATTCTCAACTAAAAGCCTGTATTTTTCTTCTGCTTCAAGGAGATGGTCTTTTTCGCATTTTTTCCTTTGATGACTTCTTGGTGCCTCCAGCGCGGCCAGTTTTTTATGCAGCTCCTCAATCTCGCTAATAAGCTGATCTTTATTACTGGTTTTATTCTGGGACATCCGCTTCAACCTCTTCATCAAATATGTATATATATAATAATTTTATAATTATTTGTCTTATATTTCAAATAAAGTGTAGCCCTTTATCCCTTTCATCCTTAATTGTGGCAATTGGTGCGAACGAGATTTAAGGCCAGTGTGAGGTATTAACCACCACCCTCCCGGGTGGTGGTTAATAGAGAGATGCACATAAAACTTTATACTTATTCCTTCCATTTATCCAGGTCAATCTGGTTCTCAGACTTAGCCACTATGGTGGTCCCGGCAAGGTCTCCTGTTACATTGGTACCGGTCCTTCCCATGTCCAGAATAGCATCGATGCCCAGAATCATGGCGTAGGCCATAGCCTGGGGAGTACCGGGGTTAACAGGCAGCCCCACAGAGTCGAGCACCATCAAGAGCATTATCGCTCCTGCTCCGGGAACACCTGCTGTGCCTATGGATGCCAGCACAGCAGTAATGATAACTGTCATTTGCTGGGTAAAGTTGAGAGGCAGTCCTATTGCAAACCCTACAAACATGGCACAGATCCCCTGATAGATGGCAGTCCCGTCCATGTTGATGGTTGCGCCTAGCGGAAGGGTGAAGGAGTACACGGTCCTGGAAATACCCATGTTTTCATCAGCCACCCGCATGGTAACTGGAAGGGTTCCACTGGAGCTTCTGGTAACAAAAGCGGTTACACTTGCTTCCCTTGCCCTGGCCAGAAACTTGAATATATTGAAGCGAAAAATCGAAAGCACCCCTCCATAGATCAAAAATATGTGTACAAGTAAAGCAATGTATACTCCCAGGGTTACTGTACCCAGCGGACCCGCAGCTTCGGCACCCTGTTTTCCGAATACTACAGCAATAAGGGCCAGAACACCTATAGGGGCATACTGCAGAACACCACGCACTATCTTGTACATGGCCTCAGCAGCACCGTCACATACAGTGAGCACAGTATCAGCAGCATTTTTGATCCTATCCACCCCGCTTTCTTTCAGGTAGGAAAGGGCTATCCCGAAGATTATGGCAAAAAATATGGTAGGCAGAACATTGCCCTGTGCCAGTGCCTGAATGGGGTTGGTGGGAAAAATATTTAAAATAGTGTCCACCACCGAAGGTTTTTCCAGTTCCTTTCCTGCGGCTTCTACTCCAGCAAGGGCAAGGCCCATCCCCGGTTTGAAGATATTGGCGAAAAGCAGGCCCACTGCCACAGCAAACGCAGAGGTAACCAGATAATAGGCAACTATCTTTACCCCCACTCTTCCCAGACGGGCCGGGCTTATACTGGCTGCTCCAACCACAAGTGAAAAGAAAATTACAGGCATGACAATCATTTTCAGGAGACGGATAAAAATATCTCCGAAGGGCTTTATCACCTCAATTCCAGGCCCTACCAAAAGTCCAACCACAGCTCCAATTATAAGCCCAATCAGTATCCTTATTAGAAGATTGGACTCCAGGTACTTCCTCATGATACCTTTCTTTTGTTGCTCCACGGCTTATTCCTCCTTTTCTCATGCTAAAAGTTTTGACTTCCAGGTTTGCTGCTGTCCATCAAAAATTTGCCTCTGGCTGCAACATCAGTTTTCTCAGTTTATTTGGTTCTTTGAGTCCGTTGCCGGTTAGAACAACCACCGCCCCTTCCTTCTCTTCAGAGGAAAGCTTTCGCCACCCGGCAAGTGCAGAAGCGGATGTAGGCTCCACGTAAATCCCCATGGAAAGAAGCATTCTCAATGCCTGCAGGATTTCCTGTTCGTCAACGCTTACGGTATATCCATTACTTTCATGAACTGCGTTCAGTACAGTTTTTGCCCGCGGTGGTCTCTGCACTGAGATTCCCTCCGCCACTGTGGGTTTAACTTCAACTTCTGCGAAATCTTCAAGCCCCCGGGTGAAAGCAGCATGTATGGGCTGACAGTTTTGGGCCTGTACTCCTATCAATCTGGGAACCTTTGTTGAGTACCCGGCATCAAAAAGCAGCCTGAAGCCCATAAACAGGCCCTCTAAAAGACCGCCGCTTCCCAGTGGCACCACCACAACAGGTGGAACTCTCTCACCAAGTTCCTCCCATATTTCGAAAGCCGATGACTGGACCCCGGCTGCAAAATAGGGGTTCCATAGATGACTTGCATAGAATTTTTTTTGTGAAGCCCTGACTGCAGCTTCATTTGCGTCCTGCCTTGTACCCGGTACTTTTACCACTTCAGCTCCATACAGCTTGATCTGAATGAGCTTTTCTTCGGGTGTATAACCGGGAACAAAAACAGAGCACCCCATCCCAGCAGCCGAAGAGTAGGCAGCAATGGCTGCTCCGGCATTTCCTGACGAGTCCTCTATCACCTCCTTTACTCCAAGTGTTTTTACCACAGACATAAGCAAACTCCCCCCCCTGTCCTTGAATGAACCGGTGGGCTGCATAAAATCCATTTTAAACAGCAGATTGGCACCGTCTATTTGCCTTGTTATCAATGGAGTACGCCCTTCACCCAGTGAAACAGGCTCCAGGTCTTCGGGC
>JBMCUI010000046.1:0-11721 GCA_048622675.1 Spirochaetota bacterium
GATTTTTTTGTAAAACATGGTCGAAAATGTACTTGACAAAATTGTTGTATGATATAATATGACTCTTTAAGCTTTCACATATAGAATAAAATTACTGCAGGGAGGAGGTGGTAGCATCATCTGGTTATATAACAACACTGCAACTAAAAGTGTATTAATCTGCGTGCATGAGAATTACCAATAACCAAAAGGAGGCTTGTAAAATGAAAACGAAACACATTTTATTATTTTTTCTCATTGTAGTTTTTCTGGCATACTTTACTCCACTGGCATTTGCCGGAGGGGCCAAGGAGAAGGAAAAAGTCGAAAAAGCGCCGGAAGAAGAAGTGGGGCCCATACCGGAGCAGTTCGGGCTTGAAGACATTCCCGAGATTGAAAATAAAAAGCCGATCAACACGGTAGTAGAAACCGGTCAGGTGTGGGACAAGATAATGCCCTATATCGAGAAGTTTACTGAAAAAACCGGCATAAAGGTAAATGTGGAACGAGTAGCTTCTCCGGTGGTCTATTCCAAGGAAAATGTGGAGCTCATGGCAGGAACAGGGTACTATGATGTAGTATACGTTGAAACAGCCTGGACAGATGAATGGGCGGCATATCTATATGACCTGGAGGACCTGGCAGCAGAGTATGATCCGTGGGGAGTGGAAGGATTTAAAGATGATATTGAGAACCACTCTCCATCAATCCTCATCTGCGGGCAGAGCTATGGCAACCAGAAGGTCGTTCCGTTTTATACCTACCACATGGGAATGTTCATCCGCCAGGATGTGTTTGACGACCCCACAGAAAAGGCCAACTTTAAAAAGCAGTACGGATACGAGCTGAAGCCCGCCACCACCGACCAGCATCTGCACGACCAGGGAGAGTTCTTCACCAGAAAGAAAGGCCAGAAGCTGAAGGGAAAAACCCTGGACCATGACCTGTTCGGTCTGGCCATGATGGGTGGGGCATACCAGATTAATGATGAAATAAGCTGCCGTATCTGGGGCAAGGGATCGGACTACATTACCGTGGTAAGGGACTCCCAGGGTGAATTAAAGGAGTTTGTGATTACCAAAGAGAACAAACAGGCTCTTGCAGAGTGTCTTTCAGAGTATAAAGCAGAGCTTGAATTCGCTTCTCCCGGTTGTCTTACCGCTAACTTTGATTTTGTAGTAGCCCAGCAGGGTAAAGGCAGGGCCATAATTCAGCCGCACCAGTTTTCCAACTGCTTTGCATGGACCGATAGTATCCTGCAAGAGAATGTTCCTGACGGCAAGCTGGGTATATATCCTACTGTTGGTGAGCAGCCCTACACCGGTGCCTGGTCTGTAGGAGTTTCCACCCAGACGGACAATCCCGAAGGTGCCTACTGGCTGGTCAGGTACATAGGGTCCTATGAGTGCCAGGAGGCAGTGATGAAAGAAGGCGGTCAGCTCAGTACCAGAATGGATGTACTGAATGCTCCAGAATGGCAAAATAAAGAAAATCGGTATCCCTTCGGAATTCTGTGCGACTACCTGGTGGAGAGCTGGAAGAAGCAGGCCCAGTATGTTCCAGATTACTGGTATTTCAACACCCAGGCAGGGGGCAAGGTCTACGAGATGCAGATGAATGTATTTCACAAGCCAATGGCAGGAGAAAAGTCAGTTGAAGCTACTGTGGATGAAGTTGTGGAAAAGACCCTGGAGCTGGTCTCCAAATTCGATAAGAGAGTACCTATCCGCGAAGAGAAATAAACAAAACAGGGATAGCAAAAGCACCCCGGGGGCTACCACCGGGGTGCTGTGTTAATAGGGGTTTAATATGATAGAATGCAAGCAGAAATAACAGGAGGGCGCAAACACACATGGCAGAAGAAACTACAGTAAAGACCGAGAACAAAACTCAGCCTTTCGCAGGAGAAAGAAAAGCCACCGTCTGGGAAGTCTTATCCAGTAAAAAATATTTTAAATGGGTGATAATTATTCCCCTGTTACTGCTGCTGGGATTTTTCATGTTGTACCCTCTGTTTTACTGTATGTACTACTCTTTTTATGAATGGGGAATGCGTACAGAAGCTGTTTTCGTGGGACTGCATAACTACAGGGAACTGCTGCATGATACGTCATTTTTAACTGCCCTGGGCAGAACTTTCCAAGTGATGGTGATATGTATATGCTCAGAGCTGCTTATCGGTCTGGGGCTGGCCATGTTGTGGACCAGGGAGTTTAGAGGACAGAATGTAGTCAGAGGTTTCTGCCTGTTGCCGCTGCTGGTAGCTCCCCTTATTTTATCTCTGCTGTGGAACTTCATGCTGGAGTATGATTTTGGAGCGGTAAACCTTATTCTGGAGACCATAGGTTTAGGGAAAGTATACTGGTGGAAGCCGGACAAGGCCCTTTACACAATTTGTGCTATTACCATATGGCAGTGGTTTCCTTTTTCAGTATTTGTCCTGGTGGCAGGGCTGAGGAGCCTTCCCAGGGATGTATTCGAAGCTGCAAGAGTGGACGGGGCGTCTCCAGGATATACGTTCCGAAGGCTTACGCTTCCCATGCTGAGCCCTCTTATTATGATTATAGTTGTACTGCGAGTAATGTGGTTAATGCGGCTGTTCGACCCCTTATATGGTACTACCAGGGGAGGAGTTGGAACAGAACTGCTGGACTGGACCATATACCGGACTGCGTTTGTGTATTTTGATGTAGGTTATGGTTCTGCCATGGCCATGTTCTCTCTGGTTTTGACCATTGCTGTTTGTGCTGTAATGTTCCGGGTACTGATGAAGGCCCTGGGAGTAATAAAGTAGATAGTTCAACGGTGATTATTATACGTAAGGGAAGGTAAAAATGATAAAGAAAGTTTTGTTCTGGCTGATAACAGTGCTGGTCCTTGGTATTGTGGTGGGTCCGCTGTTATGGATTTACCTGACAGCATTTAAGTCTCCGGAGGCAATATTTTCCACTGAACTAAAAAATTTAATTATTTTCAATCCTACCCTGCAAAACTATCAAAGGTTGTTTACTGCTACATCTTTTCTGTACAATCTGGCAAATACCGCCATTATGAGTGTAGTAAGTACTGCAGTAGTAATGGTTGTGTCATTTTTTGCAGCCTACAGCTTTGCCCGCTGGAATACCGGCGGGGGGCACCTGCTGTTTGTTACCATTTCCACCAGGATGTTTCCCCCGGTGGTAGCTGCTATACCCTTTTTTATTATGTATCGTAATATGGGGATGATAGACACTCACCTCGGACTTATTTTAATGTACATTTACTTCAACACTTCCTTTGCTACGTTCCTGTTGTTTGGATTTTTCAGGGAGATACCCAAAGACCTGGAGGATGCAGCCATGATAGATGGGTACAGCAGGCTGCATATATTCCGAAAGATAGTATTTCCCCTGATGGGCCCGGGACTGGCGGTTACTGCTGTGTTCTGCCTGATATGGTCATGGAATGAATTTTTCTACGCATTTTTGTTTACCAGGACAGTGGCGAGACCGGTAACGGTACTCATTTCTTCTTTCTGGGGGTCCATTGAAGTGCAGTATGGGCCAATGGCTGCCGGGGCCTCTATAACCATACTGCCCACCCTGCTGGCAGCCTGGTTTATGCAGCGGTATATTATTAGAGGGCTGACTTTCGGAGCAGTAAAGGGATAAGGCTTTTACAAAAATATTTTATAACAGGTGATTGCAATATGCTGCCGCGAATGACAATGGGAAATTGGCTTTTCTGGTCAATATTGACCTGGATTTTTTTTAATTTAATCTGGCTGCGGTTTGTGGAGAGTTTCATTCCCCAGTGGGTGGGGGCTGTTATTGCCACCGGTATTGCTGTGGCATTATTTAAAAGAGGTCCTCGACCGGAAGAGGAGGAAGAGGAAGAGGGGGAGGAGGAAATATAGCCATGGCTGAAGTGAAACTTGAAAATGTGGGGAAATTGTACGGACGAAAGAGAGCGGTCAAAGATGTAAGTTTTACCTGCAGAGAGGGGGAGTTTTTTTCCATAATCGGGCCCACCGGTGCCGGGAAAACCACTATCCTGAAAATGATTGCCGGAATAGAGCCGGTAACTTCCGGGAATATATATTTTAACAATACGGTGGTGAACAAGCTGTCTCCTCCGGAAAGAAATGTGTCCATGGCATTTGAGACCTATAACCTTTATCCCCATTTCAGTGTGTATGAAAATATTGCTTTTCCCCTTCGTGCCCCAAAATGGGGCATGCAGTTAACCCCGGAACAGGAGCATAAAAGGGTAAGAGAAATAGCAGATTTCCTGGGAATTGGAGAACTCCTTGACAGGCTGCCCCAGTACCTCAGTGGAGGGCAGAAGCAGAGGGTCTCACTGGCTCGGGCACTGGTACGAAGCCCCGAAGTCTACCTGCTTGATGAACCTATAGCCCATCTGGATGCCCGTTTAAAATTTTCCACCCAGACCCTGCTGAAAGAATTTGCCATAGAGTACAGGAGCACCATTATTTATGTAACCCATGATTTCAGGGAAGCTCTGGCATTGTCGGATAGAATGGCGGTTTTGAGAAAAGGAACAATACAGCAGATTGCTGTACCGGAGAAGGTATACAACAATCCAGCCACCGATTTTGTAGGGAGAATAATCGGCGAGCCTCCCATGAACCTTATCGATACCCAGGTCATCTCCAGAAACGGCATAACACTGTTAAAAGCAGGAGAGGACTTTACCATTCAGGCTGAAAATAAACTGCTTGATTCCATACAGAATGCTTCCTGGGAGGAAAATGGTATGACAAAAACCCGTATTGGGATAAGAGCCGAACATGTAAAAATGAGCAGACAGAAGATTTCAGATAATTCATTCCAGCTTCCTGTTTATGCGATTGTAGCCGGAGCAGAAAGCAGTATAGCGACTTTTGAACTGGAGGATACGTTTCTCAATGCAATGACTGTTGGTTTTTGTGACTACAAAGAAAATGAAAATGTCTGGGTCGAATTAGATCAGGACTATATGCTGTTTTATAAAAAAACATTCGATATATCCAAGAGATAGGAGTGCTTAAAAGTGAGCAGAGTAGACTTTGACCATGTGTGGAAAATCTACCCCAGAGGAAACGTCACAGCAGTAAAAGATCTAACTTTTACCTGCAATGACGGAGAGTTCATGGCTATTCTGGGACCGTCCGGAAGCGGCAAAAGCTCCACTTTGCGGATGCTGGCAGGACTGGAAGATATTACCAGGGGAAAGATATTGTTTGATGACCACGTGGTGAACCACCTGGAGCCGGCCCAGCGGAATATTGCTCTGGCTTTTGAAACATACGCTCTTTATCAGCGGATGTCTGTGTATGAGAATATAGCTTTCCCTTTACGGGCCAGGAAAATGAAAGGTCCAGAGGTTGATCGTAAAGTAAAATGGGTCTCCGACATTCTAGACCTGGACCCGGTTCTGGATACCACTCCAGGTCAATTGTCCGGGGGTCACCAGCAGAGAGTAGGTCTGGCCAGAGCTTTTGTGAGAGAACCCAATGTTACCCTCCTTGACGAGCCCATTTCCCACATGGATCAAAGAGTACGCCACGAGCTGAGGGCCAGAATCCGCCGTCTTCACGAAGACCTGGGACTTACTACCGTGTATGTTACCCACGACCAGGCTGAGGCAGTATCCCTCTGTGACAGAATGATCATTCTGCACCAGGCGGAAATGCAGCAGATAGGCACCGTAGAAGAGATATGGAACAAGCCTGCCAACCGTTTTGTAGCCTACTTTGTTGGAGAGCCTGCAATGAACTTTATTGATGGAATAGTAGAAAATTGTCAGAGTGTAACTGTTCCAACCGGAGAGGGCAGAAAGGTTTTTTCATTCAATGGAAAAATAGGCCCCAAATATGTTGGGAGCAATGTAAGTATTGGAGTCCGTCCTCAGCAAATTCATATTTCTCGCAAAAAAGAAAAAGCGGATATTCCAGGTACAGTCAAGGTTATTGAGTTTCAGGGGGATAGGGTAATATTGACTGTTATGCTGAGCGATAAGAACCACACAGAGATCAAGGCGGTGGTTTCTGCTGGTGAAAAATACAAGAGAGAAGAGAATGTAAGGCTTCATTTCCCCCCTGATTACATACACCTTTTCGATGGGGACACTCCTGTAATCAAGAGAGACTAGAAGACAAATGAAACTCCTTGATATGTTCAGTCTGAAGGGCAGGTCAGGATATGTAACAGGAGCTGCCCGAGGGATCGGCCGCAGCATTGCTGAAGGTCTGGCCGAAGCAGGAGCCAGGGTGGCTGTAGTGGATATAGACTATGAAGGGGCAAAGAATACATCCCTGCGGCTGAAAGAGCAGGGCTGCCAGGCTTTTGCTGTACAGGCTGATGTGACCGATAAGCACCAGGTCCAGCACATGGTTGATAAAATAATTCAAAGGTGGGGCAGGCTGGACATAGGGGTGAACAATGCCGGCAGGGTAATAAACGAACCAGCAGAAAGGATGAGCGAGGCCCAGTGGGATGCAGTGATCGACCTTAACCTGAAGGGGGTTTTTTTAACAGCCCAGGCTGCAGGAAAGGTGATGATCAGGCAGAAAAGCGGCTCCATCATCAATATTGCTTCAATGTCAGCCCGGGTTGTGAACCATCCTCAGCCTCAGGTGGCATATAATGCTTCAAAAGCAGGTGTAATAATGGTAACCAAATCACTGGCCCTGGAATGGGTAAGCTATGGAGTAAGGGTAAACAGTATAAGCCCCGGTTATATCAGCACTGCTCTGCTTGGCACCATGGAAGACCTTCATAAGAAATGGATTGATAACACCCCGATGAAAAGACTGGGCGAGCCTGATGAGCTTAAGGGATTGGCTGTTTACCTGGCTTCAGATGCTTCCAGTTTTATGACCGGCTCCGACCTGGTAATAGACGGAGGATTTACGCTCTGGTAAATGACGGGAGGTATAAAAATGGACGGCATTAATGAAATGCTGGCAGGAGTATATGCACCCATGACAACCCCTTTTAAAAACGACGAAGTGTTTTTTGAGGGGTTCGTTGAAAATATTAAGAAAATGAACAAATCAGCACTAATAGGATATTTTGTCTGCGGAACCAATGGTGAGTTTAAATCACTCACTGTTCCAGAAAGGCTGAAGCTGCTGGAAGCTGCTGTAAAAAATGCCTCTGATGACAAGGTAGTAATGGGAGGTACGGCAGCTGAGAGCACCAGGGAAACCATAGAAATTACCAGGGAAGCATGCAGGATAGGGGTGCATCTGGTAAGCCTTCTTATGCCCAGCTTCTTCAAAAAGATAATTGATGATGGAGTTATGACAGATTATGTTCTGGAGGTAGCAGAGGCTTCTTCAGTACCGGTGTTACTGTACAACAACCCCTCAGTGACAGGAGGTGTGCTGGTAGGCCCCGAAGTGGTAAAAACAGTGTCCCGGCATCCCAATGTGGTGGGTATGAAGGACAGCTCCAAGGGAAATTATCAGAGCTATTTGAATGCTGTAGAAGGAGAGTTTTATCTGCTTGCCGGTTCAGCCAGCTTCTTTCTTGATCTGCTCAAAGGGGGCGGAATTGGAGGAGTGCTTTCTCTTGCCAATGTGGTTCCCGATGCATGTGCACGGCTTTACCGTACCTATATGGAAGGTAGCATTCAAGAAACAGAAGCGATTAATAAAAAGATCGTTGCTCTTAACAGCAAAATATCAGGCAGATACAGTGTGGCCAGCGTCAAGGCAGCTATGGACGTGGCCGGGTTCTACGGCGGTGCCCCCAGAAAACCTCTCAAGCCTGTCAGCCGGGAAGAAAAGCAGAATATCAAAAACGCCCTCCAGGAAAGCGGTTTCAGCCTCAATCTGTGAGGTATTAAAGCCGAATATAATTGTGGTCGAATGTACCGCCGGGTTTCCTTTCCACCACTTTTATGAAAAGAGCTGAGCCAGTTTTTTATTATTTTATGAACTTATGCTGAAACTCGAGCTTGGTAACGAGTCGCTCCTGCGAGCAGTTGCTTTTGTGAGTTAGTGCAGTACCATTAGAAAGATTTCTAACAAGTAATAAGATGGATAAATAATTTTTACTTAAGGAGACACGAAATGAAAAAAATATTGGACCTAACTCAGCCTCTGTACCACAACTGCCCGTGCTGGCCCGATCTGAAACCTCCTGCTGTTGAAAAGATGCTTTTTATTCCCCATTCTGATTCCAACGTAGAACGTCTTGACATGAATACCCACACCGCTACCCATATTGATGCACCATACCACAAGCTCTCGGAGGGAAAAACAATCGATCAGCTGCCAGTGGATACCTGGATCGGGGAAGGGATAGTGGCTGACGTCAGTTCTGTGGGAGACAAGGAACTCATGACCGGGGATATTCTCGATCAAGCAGCATCCCATATGAAGGAGGGGGATATTGTCCTGCTTTATACAGGATGGTGCAATTATCGCGGATTTTCCCAAAAGTACCTGAAGGACTGGCCAGCCCTGGATGATACCGGAGCCAGGTGGCTTGTGAAAAGGAAGGCAAAGGTGGTGGGTACCGATGCTATAAGTATTGATCTGTACGGTTTTCCAAAGGATACGGGACCTGCAGCACACACCGTTTTACTGGGTGCGGGGGTGCCGCTGGTGGAAGAACTGTTTCTTGGAGAAATAGTAAAAATGGACAGAAAGAGATGGATGTTCTACTGCCTGCCGCTTTTAATTACCGGTGCGGGGGGCAGCCCGGCCCGGGTTATGGCGATTGAGGAAGCATGAGGCATAGTGAGGAGAACAACGGCATGGGGTTTTTAATTACCGGAAGAAATCATCAGAGAATACGCCAGAGACTGGAGGAGGGGTCATGAAAGCGCTGTTGAAGAAAAAAGAGGAAACAGGGTTCGAACTTGAGGACATAGAAATACCGGAACCAGAAGATGACCAGGTGCTGGTAAAGGTGCACTCTGTAGCGATATGTGGATCGGATTTGAAGCTGTATAAGTGGACTCCATGGTGCAGGAATGTGGTGAAGTCCCTTCCTTTCATCCCCGGCCATGAGGGGGCCGGAGAAGTGGTAAAAACGGGCAGGGCGGTCCAGGGGATGTCTGCTGGAGCCCATGGGAATTCCACGGATATGAAAACTCTGCGGCTGAACGGAGTTTTGATGGGGGAAATTGGCCTGGAGGCAGCTATAGCCGGTTATAGTGGGGTGCCTCTGGTTATGGTCAGCGGGGACTCCCGGGCTTGGGATGAAGCAGGAAGCCTGCTGAATGATTTCGAAGGGGCCTGTGTAAAACAGGCTGCAGGCAGGAGCGGCGCTTTATGCCTTCCTCCAGAGCAAACCAGCAAAATAATCAGGGAAAGAGCTGCTTCTGCTGTTGCAAGAGCGGGGGATTTTAATCCGTATCAATTGAAACCTCCTTATAAAATTGAAATTGAGTTCTATGAAGATTCATCGGCCAGCAAGGCTTCCAACATCGAAGGGGTTGCCAGAAGGGGAAGCAGAAGGATTGCAATGGAGGGGAATGACCTTCCGCTTCTTTGGGAAAGCTTCCTTGCAAAATATACAGCATAAAAGTGATCTGCTGTATAGGGCGGATTTTTCACCTGTTATATATAAGCGTTTGAACAGTAGAGGAAGTGCCGGCAGAGGGAATTTCGAATGATTCTAAGGCCGGGACCTAATCGAAGTCTATAAAAACATTTTTTCCTGCCTTATGATGTTCTTCCGGAACAACAACCAACAACCATTGAAAGAAATCAGAGTTTGTGTCAGAGGGTTCTTTTATTTTTATGTTAAGTATTTATTTAAATAGTCAATTTATACTTGACAAATATATTTTTATCAGGTAAAATGTTTAAATGGTTGAGAAAATGGGTATAAACAACAATTTGGAAATGCAGGTAAAAGAGTATATCAAAAATAAAATGATGGATAATTTGAGTTTTCCTGCTGGAACCAGTTATGAAATCGCAGATATTATAGTAGGAAATTATAACATCAACTATGTAATAAAGTTAGGGGAGCAGAAATTCCTTCTGAGGATTAATGTAGAACAGCAGAGCGGGCTAACCAATCAGATGGCGTATGAATATAATACAATTGTTCATCTGGCTAAATATGGAGTCACTCCGGCCGCTTATTACCTCGATAGTACCAGAAAGTGGATCCCATTTGATTTTATTGTTCAGGATTATATCGAAGGAAAACACATTGACTTTGATGACCATCATGCCATTGAAGATGCAGCAGCGGCTCTGGCCAGATTACACAGGGTGCCATTTCCTCAGGAAGATTTTTTAGTAAGGTATAATAATCCATTGCAGGACCTTTACCAGGAAATTACCAGGATGCTGCGACAATACGAAACCAGAAAGACGTGCAATAAAAACCTGGTTACAAAAGGGGAGATTCTTCTGAAAAAGCTGAAGCTCCTGGTAAAAAAAAATGAGCTGTATTTTTCGCCTGTCAGTATTGTACATACTGATGCGGTAAATGATAATTTTATTCGATGTCATGAAGGGACTAAAATAATTGACTGGGAAAAACCCAGAATAGATGATTGTACCTATGACCTGTGTGTATTTATGGGCAGGCCTCCTCAGATATGGGCATCCACCAGGCTTATGCAAGGCGAAGAAAGAAACAGATTTTTAATTGCATACTGTAACAATTGTGATATTGCACTTACTGAATTGGAACACAAAGTGAATATATTCCAGCCATTTGTATCTTTTCGATGGATAATGTGGGGGGCACACCGGACAGCGGATGCAGATGAGGGTCTGATATCTTCAGAGCTGAAGGAGTTTCATTCTGCAAATTATCCTAAATACAAACGGGTGGGATCTGAGGATAATGTGGAAGTCTTACTGGATACAAACTGCCTAAATTAATTATAACAGGAGGATATTTATGAAGAAGGTTATGATTGTTGGATTGGGAGAACTGGGAAGCCAGGTATACCAGCTGCTTTTAACCAGTGGAGTACCCGTGAGGCTGGTAACAGCAGATGTAAATGAGGACAATGGCATCAGGAAAACAAACTTAATGAAATATGTGGCAGGACAGATGGGAATAGACAGGGAAGTAGAGTTCAAAAAGGTGGATTTATATAATATAGAACAAACTGCGGAAACTATAAGAAAAATAAATCCTGATATTATTTATACAGCAGCTACTCTGCAGTCGTGGTGGGTAATAACCACCCTTCCCACGGATGTATTCAAGAAACTCGATGAAGCACGGTTCGGACCCTGGCTTCCCATGCATCTGACATTGGTATACAAGCTGATGCAAGCTGTTAAACAGGCTGGTGTAAGCCCTATAGTTATTAATTCTTCGTTTCCGGATGCTACTCACCATGTACTCAGCAAAGCAGGGCTTTCACCTCATATGGGGATAGGCAATATTCATAATGTTGTTCAGCCCATAAGAAACTCTGTTGCTGATGTGGCAGGTGTTCCGGTGCAGAGTGTAAGTGTCTACCTGTACCTGGCTCATTATGTAAGCCATTACATACCACGTTTTGGTTCATCCGGCGGGTCCCCATATATCATGAAAATCATGATAGACGGACGTGTAAGGGACGACATCAGCCATGAGCAGGTATTTGCAAAGCTTCCCAGGAGCAAAAGAAGGTCAGGCGGTCTGGCTGGCCAAATTCTGACTGCGTCCTCTGCAGCCGGGATTGTTCGTGCAGTTGCTATTGACAGCCAGGAGCTTTTACATTCCCCGGGAGTGGACGGGCTTCCAGGTGGTTATGCGGCGCGTATCGGTGAAAAAGGGGCAAAAG
>JBMCUI010000047.1:0-11691 GCA_048622675.1 Spirochaetota bacterium
GTGTACAGAAAAATAACTGCCAGGAGAAATTGCACAGTAGTATGCTTGTCCAGGTATGCTCCCAGGGGCACCAGTACACCAAGAAAATGGATTTTCTTTCGGTAAATTTCACGCTTGATGGTGAACTGCTTTTTAGTAAGATGGCGGGGGACTCTGTGCTCTGGTATGATATAGGGTATCAGCTCCAGAAGGTCATACCCCTCCACAATCACATCGGCATATTTTCGCACCACCCTGGAAGGATTGAACCCTATTCCCAGTCTGCTCTTTTTAATCAGGTCAACATTGGTGGGGTCGTCTCCCACGGATACCACCCGGTCCCAGTTCAGTCCCAGCCTGCCGAGCAGTTTTTCAACGATCCTGTCCTTGGACTGGTTGTTGTGGGGATTAATCCATATTCTGTCTTGTTCAATAGTAACCTCCAGGCCCGAACAGTAATCAGCGTAGATTTCCTGGCCCAGCTTTTTAAGAACAAAAGTAGGTATTCCGGAGCTTATGATGGAAACAAAGTAGTTGTTCCGGTGAAGAATCCGGATTGTTTCTTTTATATTGGTAAACTTTTTTATATCATCTGCTATTTCCAGTGCTCTGGAAGCATTTACGCTTTCTATTATTTTGTAACTTTTGGCGAGCAGTTTTTTAAAGCTTATGGTATTGGTGTAGTACCTCCATCCCAGCAGTAGTGCCCTGAGATAGTTTTTGAATCCTGTGGCCTGGGCTACTCTTTTTAAAAAAATGTCCCGGTATATTACGCCGTCAACATCGAATACTGCCAGTCCGGTATAGGTTTGGTTGTGATTCATGGATTTTTGTTTCCATTGAACTTCTAATTCTGATATTCTATAACAAGATATGTTTTTGTAAATAAATAATCAATAATCAAACTCAAATAATTATGCCGGATGATATGTGCCGGGTCTGTTAGGATATATGGATTGGTCTTTATCCTGTGCAAATATCTTGACTGGCCAGGGTATTTTTTCTATTTTCATTCTAAAGTTCCAAGCCAGCACAGGTGCTGAGGAACCTGCTCCTGGCAGAAAACCTTTCTGTCCCGAAGGAATTGAGGGGACCGAATAGACCAGAGGGAGGTCTACGTTGAGAAAATATGAGTTTGTGTATATCCTGGACCCACGGGAAGAGCTTTACAAAAAATCCGTCCAGGAAATTAAAGAGTACTATCAGGGTCAGGGTGCAAACCTGCTCAAAGAGGAAGAAATGGGCAAGAGAAAGCTCGCATATGAGATAAACAATAAGTCAGAGGGATTCTACTATCTTACCCAGATTGAGTTGGATAATCCCAACAAGCTCAATGAACTGGAAGGGGAGTTAAAGCTCAACCCCAATATTATTAGATATCTTAAAGTCAGAATTTAAACTCTGTATCCTGTTTTCTTTCCCATTAAATTTAATCCTTGTAATACCTGGAAACATGGCACGCTGTTCCAGGTACAGGGCATATATAAGGAGAACCAAATGGCCTGGGATATTAATCATGTAGTGCTGGTTGGAAGGCTTACCAGGGACCCGGAGTTGAATTATACGCAGTCCGGTAGAGCAGTATGTCGTTTTTCTATAGCTGTAAACAGGTCTTCAGGTTCTACAGATGATAATCAGGATGGCTCCAGCAGTTTTTTCAATATTGTAGCCTGGAATAAAACTGCTGAGATATGCAAGGAGTACCTTGCAAAAGGAAAACAGGTGGGTATTTCAGGAAGGCTCCAGCAGAGAAGGTGGTCGGGTCAGGATGGTATGAGAAGGAGCAGAGTGGAAATTGTGGCTTCCAATGTGCAATTTTTTGGTCCTCCAGTAAAGCAGGGCGATCAGGCTCCCTCCTCTCAGGCTCCTTCCCCAGAGAAAAAAAGTGCTGTATACAAACAAACAGCTGAACAGGGCGGCGGCGAACAGTCCTTTGAGAACGAAGAAGATTCTGAAAAAGAAGCCTTCCTCTCCGAGCTGGACGATGATGAAATACCTTTTTAACCGGTAGATATTACTGATACAAAATTTAATACTTAAGGAGTACCCGAATGTCTGATCAGATAAATGAAAAGCAAAATGAAAATGATCAAAAAGGAACCCAGGGCGAGCAAAAAGCCGAACAAAGACCGGCAGGCCGGTCTGCTTCGCCCCGGTCCACTAGGAGTTCAGTATCCTCCCGCAGGTCGGATAACAGAACACGAAGAACCTCTATAAGTACCGGAAGACAGTCCAGAAGGTCATATTTTCGAAAGAAAGTCTGCAGATTATGTGTTAATAAAGTAGAGAGCATAGACTATAAGGATGTGGCCCTGCTGCAGAAATTCATTACTGACAGAGGAAAGATAATGCCCAGAAGAATGACTGGAAACTGCGCCAGACACCAGAGAATGCTTGCCGGAGCCATCAAAAAGGCCAGGATGATTGCCCTTTTACCGTTTGTATCAAAGTAACCATAAGGCAACCCATCAGGAGGCTGGCCCAAAAGGCCGGATATCTTCATGACCCAGCTGCTTCAGTTGCTGAACAATATTGTAGCACAGACCAGGAGAAGGGGAAGCCTGTATATGACGAGGCTGAACAGCATGAAAATAAAGCCCCCGGCCCTGGAAGTTCAGCTGGACTGGCAGGAGGCAGGCGAAAGCTGTATGCTGATACTGCTTTCGCTGTTTTTATATATTTCAGTGGTATTTACACAGCTCGCCTTTGTGCCTGTAATGATAATCACCATAAAGAGGGGCTGGAAGGAAGCGGCCATTTATACCACTGCAGCTGCTGTGGTTCTTTTCTACCTGATGCTCAGCGGTGCTGTCCGATTTCCAATGGATGGGGAGCTTCTTCTTTTTTCTCCGGTACATTTTCTCTTTGATTTTCTGGAGAAAAATGCCGGGTTTATGGGTGGGGGTATTTTTGATTACTATGTTCTATTCGGTGGATTCGGCATATTCCTGGGTTATCTGGTATCCAGAAATTACCGTTTGAATTTTGTGATTTTTACCGGTCTGGTACTGTATGTAACCCTGGTAATTTTTGCACTGGCCATTTCAACTCTGGTGGGTGGATTTGACAGAGTGGTAACCAACTATTCCAAGTTTGTGGACCAGAAGACCAAAAACTATGTCAGCCATTACCTTTCGGAAATGGACCAGTATAAAAAGGTGCTTTCTTCGAATGGGATTGACTATACCAATATTGAAAAAACAGTCCATTCAGCAGCGGAGATTTATAAAAAAGAAGTCCTTCTGGGGGTTTACCCCAGAGGGGGCATTCTAATAAAGCAGATAGTAGTAATTTTTCTCAGTATTGTTCTGGTAAAACTCTACTTCAAGCGCAGACTAAACAAAGCATCTTTGTTTTTTAATATCCGTAACTACAGGATAAGCAATGACTGGGTATGGGGTCTGGTAGTTTCGTGGGGTTTGATTTATGTCAACCTCCACCTCAGAAATGTTTTTCTGGGTATTTTGAGCTGGAATATGGCGGTGGTATTTTCCTTTCTGTTCTTTCTCAAAGGGCTTTCTATTGTTAAGACAGCGGCAGACAGAATAAAGGTGCCGGTCATGTTCCAGTACCTGTTTTTGGTAATCCTATTTTTATATTCGCTGATATTATTTGCAACACTCATTACAGGTATCGGAGTTGCAGATATCTGGCTGGGAATGAAGGAAAAAATTGAGAAAAAACAGAAGGAGTGATACGCATGAAGGTAATACTTACCCAGGATGTACCTGAATTGGGAGAAGAAGGAGATGTAAAAGAAGTAGCCAGGGGATATGCAAGAAACTATCTCTTTCCGAGAGGGTTTGCAGTAGAGGATAGTAAGTTCAACAGAAACAGGCTGAAAGAACGGCGGAAGAAGATCGAAGTTAAAAAAGTCAAAAAGAAGGAAGAAGCACGGAAAATGGCTGAAGAGCTTTCAGCTATTTCCATAAATATCCCGGCAGCAGTAGGTAAAGGCGATAAACTTTTCGGGGCCATTCATGAAGCGGATATTGCCAAAGCCCTGGAGGAGCAGGGATACTCCATAGATAAAAAGAACATCCAGCTGAATGAACCAATCAAAAATGTGGGTGTTTACAAAGTGCCTATTAAAATCTATGAGGATATAAACGCTGAGCTCAAGGTCTGGGTAGTGAAAGAATAAGGTGGTGATAGATTACCATGGAGACTGAATTCCAGGAACAAAAACTTTCTACCCTGGCGGACAGACTTCCTCCACAGAACCTTGAGGCTGAAAAGGCCTGCCTGGGGAGCATGCTCATGGACAGGGAGGCTGTTGAAGCGGCGATCGACATCCTGCGGGGGGATGACTTTTACAGCGCTCACCATCAAAGCATTTTCAATGCCATCCTGGAGCTGTACAACCGGTCTGCTCCCATAGATATTGTTACTCTAACCGATTACTTCAAATCATCCGGAGAGATAGATAGAGCAGGGGGGGTAAGCTATATTTCTTCTCTTATGGATGAGGTGCCCACCTCGGCAAATATCGAGTATTATGCAAAAATTGTAGAACAAAAATCCCTGCTGAGAAAGCTTATAAAGGCTGCTTCCAGGGTAATATCCCTGAGCTACGCTGGAGAGGATGATTCTTACGAAATAGTTGATGAAGCTGAAAGACTTATTTTTGATGTAGCCGAAAGAAAGGAAACCAGGGGCTACTTCTCTATGAATGAGGTGATAAAAACCAGCATAGATGCCATAGAGAAGCTCTATCACCGGGGAGATGTGTATACCGGGGTCCCCACAGGGTGGAAGAAGTTTGATAACTTGACCTCCGGGCTGCAGAAGTCGGAGCTTGTTGTTATTGCTGCCAGACCTTCTGTGGGAAAGACCGCTTTTGCTCTTAACATAGCCCAGAACGTGGGAATAAGGCAGAAAAAGAATGTTGCTATTTTCTCCCTGGAGATGTCCAAGGAGGCGCTGGTCCAGAGGATGCTGTGCTCTGAGGCCAGGATAGACAATCAGGCATTGAGAAAGGGGTTTTTAAGAACCGAAGACTGGCCCAAACTCACCATTGCTGCAGGCAAACTGGCTGATGCAAATATCTTTATAGATGAGACTCCCGGTATCTCAGATATGCAGCTTCGGGCAAAAGCCAGGAGGATCCAGTCCAGACACGGCCTGGATATTGTGATGGTGGACTACCTGCAGCTTATGTCTACCACCAGCAAGAGAAGAAACGAGGGGAGGACCCAGGAGATTACAGAAATATCCCGGTCCCTGAAAGCACTGGCCCGTGAACTGCATGTTCCGGTGGTAGCACTTTCCCAGCTTTCCAGGGCAGTAGAGTCAAGAGGCAAAGACAAGCGTCCCATCCTTTCTGATTTGAGGGAGTCGGGTGCCATTGAACAGGACGCAGACCTGGTGGCTTTTTTATACAGGGATGAGCTGTACAACCCCAATACTGATGACAAAGACATAGCAGAGGTGATTATTCAAAAACAGAGAAACGGTCCTACCGGGACCATAAGGCTCAGGTTTTTCAAAGAGTTCACCAGGTTTGAGAACCTGGAGAGGACAGAGCAGCCGTTTGAGCCCGGTATGGAAACTCAAGAATAATCAGAACGAAGCAGCAGCAGCCAACCAGCGGTGATGCAGAAACCGGAGCTGCCTCTGCAAAAGCAGCTTAAGCGTTAGTCTCCGGACAGCGGCGGAAGGGAAAAGTCAGGATCAGCGTCCCCACTTGCCCAGGGAAAATAGTCGGGGGAGAACCAGCTTCCTGACCTCCTCGATTAAGAAAAGACTTCCCCCCGCAGCAAGGGCAAAGCACCATCCCCTCAGACCCAGAGCGACAGTGTGGAAGGCCGCCTGAAGAAAGGGTAGATGCAGTACGGCAAACTGGAGCATTACAGCTGTTCCTACTCCTGCCAGAAGCCAGGGGTTTCTATGGATACCCAGCGAAAACACCGAGTGCTCATCCGAACGGGCATTAAATGCCCTGAACCACTCAAAGGCTACCATGGAGGTGAAGGTAAGGGTTCTGGCTTCCACCAATCCCATTCTGGCTGTAGCCCAGCTGAAGATGAAGTAGAGACCTCCGCCCATCAGAATAGCAAAGAATCCCATTCGGAGAAGAAGTCCCGGGAACAAAAGCCCTACCCTGGGGTGTCGGGGTGGGTGGCTCAGCTCATCGCCGAGCCTTGGTTCAAGGCCCAGTGGAATTGAAGAGGAAGAATCGGTAACCAGATTTACCCATAATATCTGCACAGCAAGCATGGGAGCTTTGCCGGTAAGACCTACACATGCTATGAGTGCTAAAAGCTCCCCGAGGTTGGTGCTGAGTAGGAAGAAAATTACATTTCTCAACCTGTTAAAAATAGCCCTTCCCTCCTCAACAGCAGCCACTACAGAAGCGAAGTTGTCGTCTGCAAGCACCATGTCACTGGCCTCTTTGGCCACATCCGTTCCGGTGATTCCCATAGCAATCCCGATGTTTGCTGCCTTGAGTGCAGGTGCGTCATTTACCCCATCGCCGGTCATTGCCACCACATGCCCCCGGCTTTTCAAGGCATTGACTATCTTCAGCTTATGGAGGGGCTCGATTCGTGCGAACACGGTTATTTTCTCCACCTGCAGGGCCAGCTCTTTATCACCCATCTTCTCCAGCTCCACCCCGGTGAAAGCTTTTCCCTCCGGCATTGCCAGCTGGCGGGCTATGGATACGGCAGTTAAACGGTTGTCCCCTGTTATCATTACCACTTTTATTCCTGCGTTCCTGCAGAGTCTAACCGCCTCTCTGGCCTCTTCACGGGGAGGATCAGCCATGCCGAAAAGCCCCAAAAATACCATCCTCCCTTTCGTGTACTGCTCTTCCAGGTCTTCCATTTCATCAGGTGCTACACAATAGGCAGTGGCGATTACCCTCAGGGCTTGTGCTGCCATATGTTCATTTGCCTTCATTACTGATTCAGCTGTGCGTTTGTCCATGGGATATGTGTTATTCCCGTGGGCTGTGAGTCTGCACATGGATAAAATTCTCTCAGGCGACCCTTTCATATACACTACTCTTTTTCCCTCCTGAGTGTGATGGAGGGTTGCCATATATTGTTTTTCACTCTGGAACGGTATCTCATCCAGGCGGGGAAACCTGTGTTCCAGCTTCTCCTTGTTTATGCCTGCCTTGGCTGCTGCTACTACCAGTGCTCCTTCGGTGGGGTCCCCTATTATGCTCCATAAATCACTTTTTTCATCGCCTGAGAGAAGTGCATCGTTGCACAGGGTGCCTGCATGAAGGTGAAGACTCAATAGCTCTTCTGCTGCAGGGTCGACAGGTTTTCCGTTTTTACTGTAATCTCCAGCCGGCCGGTAGCCTTCCCCGGTAATTTCGAACCACTCATTATTCACAAATATCTTTTTAACCGTCATCTGGTTCAGGGTCAGGGTCCCGGTCTTGTCCGAGCAGATTACCGTGGATGAGCCCAGAGTCTCAACTGCAACCAGTCTTCTTATTATGGCATTTCGTTTTGCCATCACCTTCATCCCTACTGCAAGGACCACGGTTACTACAGCAGGGAGACCTTCCGGTATTGCAGATACAGCAGCAGCAACACCGAGAAGGAATATCTCAAGCCATTCCATCCCCCTGGCAAGACCAGCTAAGGCCAGTATGCCGGTGATACAGACAACAGTCACAATTATGTACCTGCTCAGCCTGTCTATGCTCTTTTGTACCGGTGTCTTTTCAGGCTTGATTTCCGCCATACCCCTGGTGATCTTTCCTATTTCAGTGGACATACCGGTGCTTACTATAAGGGCGACTGCTCTTCCGTATACTACAGTTGTTCCTGTGTAGAGCATATTTTTCCTGTCTGGAAGAGCCAGCTCCTCTCCCAGGGCCCGGGTATGCTTCTCCACCGGAACGGACTCTCCGGTAAAGGGTGCCTCGTTTACCCTCAGATTGGACTCCTCCAGAACCCTTGCATCTGCAGGGATTTTATCTCCTGCCTCAAGCACTATCACATCACCCGGGACCAGCTTTGGGGATGGCACCTGTCTGAGGTTTCCATCCCTTTTCACCTTGGCCATGGGAGCGGTCAGCTTAATAAGTGCTTCCATTGCCTTTTCAGCCCTGGACTCCTGAATAAAACCTATGAAGGCATTTAGAATCAATACCGAGGCGATGACAATGGCATCTAGTGGGTGCTTTACAATGATAGAGATTACTGCAGCAGCGATCAATATATATATCAGAGGACTTAAAAACTGCTTCAGAAATACCATAATCGGAGGAGTTTTCTTTTTTGCCTTCAGTTCGTTGGGGCCGTATGTGGAAAGCCTCTTTACTGCATCTTCTTCACTTAATCCGCTTTTTATTGAATTGAGAGTTTTCAGGGCCTCTTCAGTTTCCATAATGTGCCATTTATTTTGCATGATAGCTCCTTTTCCCGGTTGCTGTACATTTAATCTCTGGGTGCAAACATGTTTTTGCCGCTGCTGTCTATGGCCACTGTTACCGGGAAGTTTTTCAGTTTGAGCCTGTATACTGCTTCCGGACCCAGGTCAGCAAATGCTACCAGGGTGTTTTCTGCAATTCTGCCGGCATAAAGCGCCCCGCATCCCCCGTATGCATAAAAGTATATTGCACCGTATTTTACTATTGCAGAAACCACTTCAGGGCTTCTTGGTCCCTTGCCGATCATTCCCTTGAGTCCGTTTTTCAGAAGGAGGGGAGTAAAAGGGTCCATCCTGGATGCGGTGGTGGGCCCGCAGGAGCCTATAACAGCCCCGGGCGGTGTGGGGGCCGGTCCCATGTAGTAAATTACCCGGCCGGACAGGGGAAAGGGGAAGGTTTCAGTTTGTTGGTATTGCTCTGCCATTCGCCTGTGTGCCTGGTCTCTGGCCACGTACACTGTACCGTTCAGTTCAATTTCTTCCCCGGCCTTCAGCTGTGCTATGGTTTCTTTAGCAAGGGGAGTATATATGCTTTTCATTGATTTCCTCCTTTACTCGCCCATAATCATCCTTTCAGCAAATATGCAGTCAGGAGATTATATCACCACCTGAGTTTTTCTGTCAGCCCAGCAGTTTACAGAAACTGCCACCGGAAGTCCGGCAATATGTGTGGGGTGGTATTCCACTTTTACACCAAGGGCAGTGGTTTTTCCGCCCAGACCGCCCGGACCAATTCCCAGAGCGTTTATCTGCTGGTACAGCTCCTGTTCCATCTGACTGTAGAGAGGATGTGCATTGGGCCCATCCAGCGGACGAAGAAGGGCTTTTTTGGAACATACCGATGCGCAGTCCATGGTTCCACCTATTCCCACCCCCACTACCACCGGGGGGCAGGGCAGGCCGCCGGCTTCATATATGGTTCGGCAAACCGCATCTATAACCTGTTGTTTTCCAGCAGTGGGTTTGAGCATGTACACCCTGGAGCAGTTCTCGCTTCCAAACCCTTTGGCCAGCAGGGATATACTCAGTTTTTCTCCTTCTACAACATCAAAGTAAAGCACCGGGGGAAGATTGGTTTTGGTATTACGGCGTTCAAAAACAGGCTCCTGCACCACCGATTTTCTGAAGAAGCCCTCCCGGTAGGTCTCTTCTATGGTATTGTGTATGGCTTTTTTAATGCCCTGGCCATCCACCATCACCTGCCTGCCCATTTCCACAAAACCCACCACCATACCGGTATCCTGGCACAGGGGCAGTCTTTGTTTTTCCGCCTCCCGGGTGTTTTCCAGAACTCTTTCCAGCACTCTCTTTCCCAGACCGGTTTCTTTTTTTTCTGCCTCCTCCAGCCGGTGTTTGACATCCGGGGGCAGGCTGATGTTCATTTCCACCAGGGCAGGTTTGAGGTGTTTGGTAATTTCTGTATGTTTTATCCACCTGAGTCCCATCTCTCCTCCGTCCAGCCCACTTAAAAATATGACCGATTCAAACCGGAGACTGTACTCCATCCAACCCTATAGCAAGCATTGTCCATCTAACCCAGCAGCGGAGCAATCTCCTCAAATCCTTCAATTTCCTTCTTTCCCACTATTCCCACCAGCAGGTACTCCCTGGAAATGGGCTCGTGTATGATCCGCCGAAGCAGCCTGAAATGCTGTATCTTCCCGGATGAAGAAACATGGGTCCTGACTCCGGTGCAGTAAATGATATGTGGGCCGATTTTAATATGATTTTCATCAACAGGTTGTATAGGAAGATTCTGGCTGATTATTTCCAGCACCTTTTGTTCCAGTTCCTGGATATCTATATCGGGTCTCTGGTCGAATCCGATTACAAAACCATGCTTTACATCGGAATGCTGGGCCGGGGACCTGTAATGGTAGTCCTTCTGAAGTACAAAAGATGTAATGTCCTCTGCAGAGTGGGCCATCAGACGGTACTTTATGGTCCTGTCCACAACATTTTTTATTGCAGGAGGAAAAGGGCCGAACACCGAAGGCCTGCATACCACTACTTCTTCCCCTATTCCGAAAATCACCTGTGCATTGTAGCCCAGGGCTTCGTAAATAAGGTCAAAATGCTCCACCACCACCCTTCTGTTGTGGCTTACAGCCCTGTTTATAGCCTCCACAATTTCATACTTCTGTCTGAAGGCCGACTCATAGCGGACATCCATGTGGAAGGTATGTCCTGTAAAAAAGTCTTTTTCATCAAAATTAAACAGGGGAGTGGGCCTGATGTTCACCCCTTCATCATCATTGGTAAGCTCCAGGCCGGGAAAGAGCCCCTTTATCAGTGTGGATTTCCCGGACCCTTCCGGGCCGATTATGCCGATGAGCAGGTCAGATGGGTAAAGATAGCGCCTGGAAAGCTCTCCTGCCAGCAGGTAGAGGCGTTCACGCCCCCGCGGTGCATAGTAGTTTGCATAGACCAGGTTTTCTTTTATGGGTCCCCCTGTAATCATCCCCCAATCACCCCTGGAGCTGATTTAAACACACCGGGCAGTCTTGCCCGGGCACATCCCTTATTTTCCAACGACCTGAGAGGGTTTATCAACGACCTCACAGGCCCGGGAGTCCATTTATGGAGATTTTACTGATGCGGATATTTGTCCCTGAGAACCGTAATTATCCTCTGCATTTCATTGTTTACTATGCTGTAGCCTTCATCGAACCCCATTCCCGGCTTGGCCAGGAGCCGGTCAGGCCTTGCAGCCATGGCCACATGCACACATACCCGGGAGGACATGTCTGTTTCGTTGCAGCTCCCTCCCTGGTAGGCTTCCACACCGGCATTTTTGCAGAACAGGATGCTTTCCACAGTGTTCTGAATGCCGCCCAGGTCAGGAGTTTTTATCTGTACCATGTGGCAGCACCGGGAAGCTGCGAAATCCTTGATATCTTCCAGGCTGTTGCACCACTCATCTGCTACGATTTTCAACCCTGAGCTGTGCTTTTCCAGAGCTTTCTTGATTTTACCTAAAAACTCTATCTGAGGACCTTTTTCTTCCATATCTACCGGCCCTTCGATATAAACCTGAAACTCTCCTGCTGCTTTTTCCAGTTTTAAAAGGTAGTTGACAATTTTTTCCAGGTTGTGACTGAATATAATGCCGATGGTTCCGTAAACGTCAATATGAATTACCGGCTGGTAGGAGGCCCTGGCCCTTATTTCCTTTATTCTTCTGCAGACCCAGTTGAGGTATTCCAGCAGTTTCCCGCCGTCAGTACCGAGTTTTGTATTTATATCATTAATAAGTCCGTGGGGAAGGACATCTACTTTTTTGAGTATCATTTTATCCACACCGGTATACCTCTGGTC
>JBMCUI010000048.1:0-11539 GCA_048622675.1 Spirochaetota bacterium
GGGATACACTGGTTTTTTAAAGTAGAACAAACCTATCAGGAAAATCAGGAGAAGGGAAAACCCTGCACCAAGTCCCAGCTGAAGCAGCAATCTGCTCAAATAATCAGCCTGGTTGTAAAGCCATTTCACAGAAGCAGCATTTGGGGTGTCTTTCAGTATGTGTTTTATTTCCCGGTCTATTTTAAGGATGTTGGAGGGGTCTTTCTTAAATACGTACATGGTAAAACAAGGACGGTTGTCTACAAAAGAGATGGTATCCTTATACCTGCTCCTTTTTTCCAAACAGAACAACTCTCTGCCGGGAACCACCCCCCGGCCGGTATACACCGGAAACCTGGAGATGTTCAGAATATCAGTATACCTGTTGGGGAAACTCAACCTTATCAACCGATTGCCTGCGTCAATAGACCCCAGGGGAACGGAAATATTATTTTTCTTTATCTCCTCAAACAGGTGGTGGAAGCTTGTTTTCAATCGGATCATATTGCCGTAATTCTGCTCCACAAAGTACTCCTGTTTTAAAACTCCTCCCAGCTCCACATTGGCTACGCCTTCTACAGATAAAAGTTCCCGCTTCAGTTCATTTCCAATCAAAGGTGAAGATAAAGACAGAATCATTACCGGTTTCTCTTCCGGGTTATACCGGTAAATTGCAGGTTCAGGCACCTCCATTGGAAACGCATCAGAAATATGGTATAGTTTGTCCTTTATAAGCACCGCTTTTTTGTCTACATGCTCTCCTGGATACAGATACACCACTATTTTTGACATGCCCCGGGAAGAAAACGAATAAAAATCCTTTATACCCTTCACCTCTTTTAACAAACCTTCTATTGGTCTGGTAATCATTTCTTCAATTATATCCGGTGCCATCTGGTGGTAATAGGTATTAATGCTTAAAACCGGTTCCTGGTAAGAAGGGAAATAAGCAATCTGCAGACGGCTAGCACAAACCACTCCCAGAAAAAAAATAAAGACAAAGAACAGTATAACCGTGATATCATACCGAAGAATTTTTCCTAAAAACTTTTCCATGGGTCCAAACACTGATCTGAGTTTTAACCAGACAGGTAGAAATAATCAGTTATTCTAAACTTAATTCCGTGATACGATCTCTGGCTTCCTCAAGCCTGGATTTCCGTAACACATGCTGTAAAAAAGCGGAAGAAAAATAAGTGTAATTCCCGTAGAATACATAAGGCCCAGCATCAGAGTTGCAGCCAGGTTGACCTGGATGCTGCTGCCGGTAAACAGGGTTGGAGAAAGCGCCAGGATGGTAGTCATGGTGGTTATAAGAATGGGCTTGAGCCTTCTTACGGATGCAGCAATGATACTTTCTTGGTCACCAGCCCCTGATGCACTGAATTCAGCAAAAAGCATTATGGCATTGTTTACCATCAACCCAACCAGAACTATTATGCTCATGAACGTATTGATATTCAGAGATGCTTGTACCAGAAGGAGAACGATAAAAATCCCTGTTATTGAAACAGGAACCATAAAAATTACCAGAAGGGGCCTGGAAAATGACCTGAACATGGATGCCAGGAT
Source organism: Spirochaetota bacterium (assembly GCA_048622675.1). Taxonomy (GTDB): domain Bacteria; phylum Spirochaetota; class B62-G9; order B62-G9; family DRHN01; genus JBMCUI01. The sequence goes on from JBMCUI010000048.1 coordinate 1,552, forward strand.
TACATATTCCAGAAACAGAGCCAAAAACAATGACAAAAACAGCTCGGAGTAGCTCTCTCTTAACAGAAAAAACTGATCCAGGTACCGGAAGCGTAACCCCTGGGATGCAAGAAAGCTTTTAACCTCCTGGTGAATACTGGATTTTCCTCCAGGCCAAATAGTCTGTCCCTGAAACCATCTGTGCTCATTTTGTTTCAGGTTGAACTCAATCCTGGAAAAGGTTGTTTGATTTTCCCTCAGGATTATACCCGGGGCAGCGTCTTCCTGTACATACAGAACTTCGCTCAGTGGTATCTCTTTTCCATCCCTGTTCTTCATTTTAAAGTTGAGTAGATCTTCTACATCAGAATACCCCTCTTCAGGAAACTTCAAAACAATAGGTATATCATACTGCTCTTTTCTCCATGTGCCTGCGTGTATACCTGACACAGCAGCTGAAACAAATTCTCCCAGGTAAACCGGGTCCATATTAAAAATAGGCATCCTTTCTCTATAAAACAAAAACGAACTCTCGGTGTTTTGGGTGTAATAGGAGCTCTGTACATCTTCTGCCAGACCCCGGTTTACCAGAAACGAATGGACCATATTAGTCTTACTGGTAAGAAGTTTTACAGAAGGATCGAATATTTTCAACAAAATATCAAAATTAGAGCTGACCAGGAGCTTCTGGATGGGATTGGAAGGATAGCTGAAAACGAAACTCACGTCAGTAAACTCCTTCAATTGCCTCCTTATGCGCTGTGTCAATTCATCAATATTATTTCCTTCATTTATGTATATACTTAAAATGGAAGTATTTGCACTCAATGTGCTCCCACCTGAGCCGAGAAGGCTTTCAGTGGAACCGACCACACCTACTACCGTTTTCACACCCCGGTCCTTTTCTATAAGACTGCTCACATATTTGGTAAACCGCACTGTATAATCAAAGCAGACCTGAGTTTTAATTACCATTTTCAAAAAGAAGTAGTCCTGTGGAACAGATTCTATGAAGCACTTGTCCACCAGCCTGTATGAGAATACTCCCAGCAGGACCACTCCTCCCAGCATTCCTATGCAAACTCTTTTTCTTGCAAAAACAGCCATCAGCATTCTTCGGTAGCAACACTCTATAAACTTGTTTATCCGGGCCAAAACATGGACTCGATTTGTTGTTATTTGTATTCTGCTCAGCATCAGTGGAATAACCGTTACTGACAGAAGCAGTGAAAACAGGAGGGAAAAAATTATTACCAGGGAAAGCTGCATAAAAATTACCTTGAGTACTCCGGAAAGAAAGAGAACTGGAAAAAACACCACCACCGTGGTCAGAGTGGCTGAAACCACCGGAGGAATCACCTGGCTCACCTTGTTGAAAAACTGCTTATCGGGACTGGTATCCATCACACTCCCGGAAGCCTTTTTCATGGACACGGGAGCCTTTCTTACCAGGCAGTCATACACTGCATAGGTCACTATTACAGCGTTATCAACAATCATACCCAGGGCCAGGCTGAATCCTCCCAGGGTGAGGAGGTTTACAGACAGTCCCCATATCTTCATAACTATAAACGTTGAAATAATGCTTGCAGGTATGGTCAGGATGATCAGCAAGCTCAATTTAAGGTTGTAGAGAAAAAAATACACAGCCACTACGGTGAAAAATATCCCCATGGCTATGGCAAGTATCAACTCCTTCAGGGAACCTCTGATATACAGACTTTCATCAAACACCTTGTTAAAATAAATTCGGTCTTTGTACCTGCTGTTCAGCTGCTCCAATTTCTCATCCAGCCTGTCTGCTGTTTTTATGATGTTCGCCCCGGGCTGCTTGTAGACCGAAAGCATCAGAGCGGTTTGTCCATTTATGTAAACATCACTACTGTTTTTCCGGCTGGTGTACTCCACCCTGGCAATGTCTTTGAGGAAAACAAGATGTTTCTGGCTTTCCTTTATTACAATTTCTTCCAGGTCCCGATAGTGGGAGATCTCACCATTTACTCTGATCAGGTACTCATATCGATTATCATTCAATTTCCCCACTGGAAAGTTTTTATTGGAAGAAAGAAGCACCTCTTTTACCTCTTCAAGTCCCAGGTTGTACTTGACCAATTTGCCCGGATCAACCACCACATTCACTTGAGGCGGGCGGCCTCCTGTTATGTCCACTCTGGCTACCCCTTCAGTTTTTTCTACAAATGGTTTAATGTCTTTGCTGCATAAAAGGTACAGGTCACAGTGCTCCATAGAGTCTGAGATTACTGAAATTCCTGCCACTGCGGTACTTGTGGGGCTGTAATCAACAATAATTGGTCTTTTTACCTTTCTGGGGAAAAACGAGCCCAGAAGGTCCAGCTTCTCTCTCAGCTCTATCCGGCAGGTGCTCAGATTTTCACCCCATCGGTAGCGCAGCCTGGCAATCCCCATCCCGTGCCTGGATTCGGTGGTGACATTCTTTACCCCCGGCAGAGAAAGGCAGGCCTGCTCTATGGGTACACTTACTAGGTTTTTAACCTCCTGCGGTGAAGCATTGGGATAGCGGGTAATGACCACCAGCTCCGGGTAATTTATGTCAGGCATAAGATCAAAATCAAGGTGGAACAGGCTTATGATTCCAAAAACCAGGAGGGCGGCAAAAACCAGGTAGATAGGGACTTTGTTATTATTATAAAAATGTGCAGCATTCAAATAATTATCCCAATATAAATTGTGAGATAATTATACCTTTTATGCAGGAAAGCGCAAGAAATAAATTAAAAAAATTATATTTTCCGGAAAGAAATTCATTAAAACCGAAGAGCTTAACGGAAAGTCGATTATCATGGCTGCAAAAAGGTCTGCCACCAGGACCATAGTGGACAATTTTATTAAAACCCACAACCTTTCTGTGAAAACCAACTTTGAGCTTTCCAACAACGAAACCATGAAAAGAGCTGTTGCGGAAGGGCTGGGAATAACCTTTCTTTCGCTTAATGTTGTGGGAGATGAAATCAAAAACGGCACCCTGAAGGCTGTTCCTGTTGCCGACCATCCGCTGATACGGAAGTTTTACATGATTTACCACAAGGACAAGTACTTCTCCCAGCTCCTCAATTACTTCATCGATGTGGCCCACCGGTGGGCCTCCGGCTATACCCAATCACTCCACAAAATGTACTCATCTAACAAAGATACTATGTAAAGACAAAATAGACTGTATAGTAATTTTATTGGACAATACCTTCTTTAATACATTCAGGAAATTAAAGATTGCATATTGACAAGCACAGGGAAATGTACGAGAATTATTAGGTGGTATTACAAGATTATATCACCCAGGGTGAGGTCTGCTGATTCTGCACCGATACTATATTATTACCAAAAGGAAGGTGAAATGAGTAAAAAAGGAGATGAAATATCATTTTTCGATGAGCAGGAATATGCAGATACTGTTGGCAGGTATCTGTCAAAGCAGCTCAAAACGCTCAAGCGCAGCTATACTGACGGTGAGGTGGGAATATTCATTGGAACTCACGATACTGGGGGAAGGAAAGGTATAAAATATATCTTCGGCAGCAATGCCAGTTCCAATTTCAAAGAAAGGGTGTGCGAGGCGGCTATGGACATAATATTAAATGACGCGGGGGTGGATTTTTCTGTTTCAAGTGAAGACAATGAATACCCGTCCCCATGAAAGCTTGCCGTGCTTTCTAGTATGACATAGTAATTAAATACCCCCGAAGGTCTCCTCTATGGCGCTTTTCATCCAGCCATGTAAGCACCCTCACGTTATGCTGAAGATAAATCAGGTATTCGTAAGGGTTGAGCTTCTTTATGGGGCAGTCATCCACATCCCAGTTCAAAACATACAGGTTGTGCTGGGAAGCATGTCCAGGATTCCGGGCTCATACCGTCTGCCCCGTTGTTTGAAATCGAAAGTAGCCATCCTCGGTCCCATCGTTGGTGGATTCGGTCTTCTTTACATAGGTGCTCCCATCTTTACAGGGTACAAGCCCTGCTGAGAGAGGAAAGTTCTTCTGTAGGATTATAAAGAGCATAACATTGTGGGCACTTTTTATGAGGAAATAAATTAGGCTGCAAAATTCAAATTTCTACCGGCTCTGGGTAACCCCCACCTTCTCACAAAATTTTGAAACCCTGCATTTGGAACAAAAAGGGGACACCGGCGTACACACATTTTTTCCAAACGAGACTAAAAGGCCGTTGTACTCTATCCAGTACTCAGGAGGAAGCTTTTCCCGAAGGGCACGTTCTGTCTGCTCAGGGCTGCTGGTTTTTATATATCCCAGACGGTTGGATACTCTATGCACGTGGGTATCCACACATATCCCTGCTTTGCCAAACCCCAGATTTAACACCAGATTGGCCGTTTTTCTCCCTACTCCTGGGAGCTTCAACAGCTCCTCCATGGAATCAGGGACTTTTCCCCCGTACTTCTCAAATATTATCTGCGATGCTTTTTTCAAGTTTCGGGCCTTGGTATGGTAAAACCCTGCAGGGTATATTGCCCTGCTTATTGTGTGCAGATCAAGCCGGGCCAGGTCACCGGGAGTTTGAGCAAGAGCAAAAAGCCTGGTGTATGCACCTATTGTTACCTGATCCTTTGTTCTGGAGGAGATTATGGTAGAGACCAGTACCTTAAACGGGTCTCCCCTGCGGGAGATTCTGGCAACTGCAGCCGGCTCCCAGCGCCTGAGTTCTTCCTTCAGTACTTCTATTAATGCATGAATATGTGAATCATTCATTCCTTTTGCTCCAAATTGCCGGTAATTATGCTAAACAGGGAGTACCGGGGGGACCCTGTCAAAATGTACCACGAAATTAACCATGACATTTTCCAAATATAGTAATATTATGTATACAGAAGTATAAAAAATCCTGCAAATAGTGGAAAACCATGGAATATGTACTGGAGGACAAATTAGAGGAAGCCAGAGCTCTGGTTGAAGAAAAAAATTATTACCGGCTAAAAGAAATTTTAAACAGCCTTCTGGTACCTGACATAGTTGAAATAATCTCATCGTTTGACATCAACGAGCAGGTGGTTATGTTCAGACTTTTGAACAAGGATGTGGCCACAGAAGTTTTTTCTATGATGGAGCACGAGTACCAGGAGGAACTCCTCACTCATTTCGGCAGGGAAGAAGTAAAAAATATCATTGAAGGAATGGACCCTGATGACAGAACAGAGCTTTTCGATGAGCTTCCTCAGGACATGGTTAAAAGGCTGATCAGGCTTCTTTCTCCTTCGGAAAGACAAACTGCGAACAGGCTTCTTAACTATCCCGAAGAGTCTGCCGGAAGACTGATGACCCCTGAGTTTATCGAGCTCCACAGGGATCTGAACTGCAGCGAAGCAATAGACCTTATTCGTCAAATCGGAATGAACAAGGAAACAATTTACTATCTGTACGTTGTTGATGAAAGGGGGATACTGATAGGCATAGTAAGTCTGAAAGACGTACTGCTGGCAAACCCCTCCACCAGGGTCCAGGACATAATGACGACTAATTTTATTTCAGGGTCCACCACCGATGACCAGGAGGAGGTAGCACGACTGCTTGCCAAGTACGACATTTCCGCCCTTCCTATCACTGACAGGGACAACAAGCTGGTGGGCATAGTAACCATAGATGATGTAATCGATGTAATTAATGAAGAGGCCACCGAAGACTTTCACAAAATGGCCAGCATGGAGGCTATTGATGAACCCTATTTCAGCACCCGCTTTTTTGTACTGGGAAGAAAAAGGGCTCTGTGGCTGGTGATTCTTCTGGTAACCTCATATCTCTCCTCATCCGTTCTCAAGTACTATTCCGGAATACTTGAGGTAGTGGTACCCCTGGCTTTTTTCATCCCCATGCTTACCGGTACCTGTGGAAATACCGGTATGCAGTCCGCCACTCTGGTAATAAGAGGAATGGCTACAGGTGAAATAAAGATCAAAGACTCCCTAAGGATATTTACCAGGGAAGTATTCATGGGACTGTTTCTGGGAGTAATACTCGGGATTTTTGCATTTATACGGGCAAATTTTCTACAGGTAAATCCTTTTGTGGGAATTTCTGTGGGATGTGCTGTATTCATCAGTGTTATATTATCCAATATAATCGGCTCGTTTCTCCCAATGATACTTAGAAGGGTGGGTATTGACCCTGCCATATCAGCAGGGCCATTCCTTACTACTATTATTGATGTTACCACCCTTATCCTGTACTTTGAGATTGCAAAGATGATCTTGGAAACAGGGATGTAGGTTGTCCACGAATTTCCAAAAAATACGCCCCATGGGCGCCTGGACCAGGAAACACACAGAAACATGCCGTGCAATACCGAAAACATAGAAAGCAAAATCAGAAGGGATGTAGTCCTTGCCCCCTATACCACCTTTAAAATTGGAGGCCCGGCCAGATTTTTTGTACAGCCGGAAACACCTTCAGAGTTCAAGCAGTCTCTGGAATGGTGTATTAAAAACAAGCACGAGTTTTTTGTGATGGGAAGCGGGTCAAATATTCTGGTTCACGATAAAGGGTACCGGGGAGCTGTTATAAATACCGCCCATCTGGACCGTATATATATACAGGGGGATTTTCTGGTAGCAGAGTGTGGCACCGGGGTGGATACCCTGGTGGACTTCAGTGTGGAGCATTCCCTTACGGGGCTGGAGTTTGCCGCAGGTCTTCCCGGAAGTGTAGGGGGCGCACTGTGCATGAATGCCAGGGCCTACCAGGGGGAGTTTTCCAGAGTAGTTGCAATGGCCCAGGTGCTCAAAACCGATACTTTTCCCCTGTCCGAGATCACTCTCACCCGAGATCAGCTGGGTTTTGAGTACAAAACCTCTATCCTCCAGGATGAGAATTATTATGTATCCAGAGTGTACCTAGTATTAAAAAACGGCAACCGCTCATCTATCCAGGAAAAAATATCAGAAATAAGAAACAAAAGAAAAAAAGCCGGTCAGTATGCTTTTCCCAATGCGGGGTGTATATTTAAAAATATACACTCAACCGGCAAACCAGCCGGGCGGATTATAGATGAACTGGGACTTAAAGGAAAACGGATTGGAGATGCTCAGGTATTTAACAAACACGCCAATTTCATAGTAAATCTAGGCACCGCCACTGCCGGAGATGTGTACCAGCTTATCCGGTTTATTGAAGAGGAGGTAAAAAAACAAACCGGCATCCAGTTGGAAAGAGAAATAGTGCTGGTAGGAAACTGGGAGAGGTTATAGGAGAAAATTATTTTTATATGCTGTTCCAGCGCCATACAATGATTGTTTACTTCACCACGTACTTCTAATCCCCTATACAGGTTGTCCAGGCATATCAGGGATAAACCCGGATACCTCCTATCGCTACCCAGCTATAGCTTTTTCTATTCCATCCAAAAGCATGGTTACGTAGCCATGAATATCAGGGACCTGGTTTCTGGGGATCCGGAAACCGATAGCCCCCTCATGACCGCCTCCATTGGTAATGGAAAATAGTTTCAGCACTCTGCGAAGATCAAATCCCCGGTAGGCATGGCTGCGTCTCATCCTGAACTGGATTAAGTCTGAGCTTACCGGGCTGTCATAGTATACCACCAGGCTCAGCTTCCTGCTCTCCTCTGCAAGAGTATTTGCTACATACCGGGATACTGAAACAATTGTATCACTGCTGAAATGGCCCCCCAGGTAATCCATCTCATCTCCGGACATGATTACATAGCCTATGGAATTTGAAAATTTCTTACGGTCCATAAAATACCCGAAGCAGTTTTCTTCTTCCCTGGACAATCGCTGAAGCTCCGAAAAAACTTCCTCCTTGTTGGAAAAGTTAGTTCCCTTGGTGGTTTTTTCAGCAAGAAGGTTGTTAAGCAGATTAGTATATAGTCGGTAGCTTCGCTTCTCACGCCGTGATTTTAGATACCTGCCCATGTTGGTATCTCCTATCATGCCGGTAAGCAGCGCCAGAATAATGTTTCTGGTAAAAGGGTCTTCAATTTCGTAGTACTCCAGCATATCTCGTCTCTTTCTCAGTTTCAGCACTATCCGAGTAATGAGTTCACAAGTGGAAGTGGCTTCAGTTATAAGGCAGTGGTCAGGGTCACCGATGTAGGTGCTGTCGGAACCTACATGATGGTCTATTTCTAATATGAGTGCTCCTCTGCGCTGAAGCTGCTTGACCACTCCTGGGGAATAAACCATTGAAAGCTTTGCTGTATCACAGACCACCACTGTATCTACTGAACGGGGGATGTCACTGCTCCTGTAAACTACTCCTATATCATTGTACCTGCAAATATTCATAAGGTACTGAAAGTGCTCGTGAACGCCGGTTCCCAGGTATATTCTGGTGTCCTTGAAAAACTTGTTTAACAGAAGAGAAAATGCTACCATTGATGCTATGCAGTCTTCATCCGGGTTCTGGTGGCCGATTATAAGAAAATGTTCACCCTTTTTCATAGCTTCAAGTATATTGGTTATGATCTTGTTTTTCTGTGCAATGTTTTTTATTGGTCTTTTTATCATGGAAGATGTTCCTTAAATAATGATAAATTATATCACATCCGGTATTTTAAGTATACCTAAAACTCTATTTCAGATGCACCTTTGGAGTGTCGAAATAAAGTATAGAAAATACACAATTTAGTGTTATATTGTTACAATGTCTATGAATATAATGAGAACTATCTTTATAATCCCCTTTCTGTTCATGCCCTGTATGCTTATGGGCCAGTCCGAAACAGGGGGTGTTGCGGACATTTTTTCCTACGGTGCCGGCTTGCGGGCACTTGGAATGGGAGGGGCATTTACAGCTATGAAAAAGGACCCTACCCTGGCCTACTGGAATCCGGGGGCCATGCCTTTCAACCAGTACAAAGAAATAACTCTTTTCGGCACTCGCTCCATAGCCAATTCCTATTATGCTGCGGGTTTTTACACCAATCCAACCACCCACTTCGGCACTCTCAGCCTGGGAGCAATGGGTGTGTATACCGGAGGGATAGAATCATATGATGAAACCGGTTCTCCCATAACAGCTTCGGATGATTATCTTCATTACCAGTTTCTTTTGTCCTATGGTTACAACTTTTCTTTCGGTCTGGGTTTGGGAGCGACTGCCAAAGTGGAGCAAATGAGAATTACTGATTACAAGGGAACAGGTGCAAGCTTTGATGCAGGCGTTTTTTACAATCCTCCTGGCCTGAAGTGGCTTTCTGTGGGGGCAGTGGTCCAGAATATTTACGGAACTGGCTTACAGATAAAAGACGAATATGAGCCCAGAACCAGAATGTACAAACTGGGCCTGTCAACCAACTTTTTACTGGGTGAAAAAGACAGGACCAGGCTGAGTTTTGCTGCAGATTCCAGGTTCTACACTGACAATTATAATCCCAATCCGGGTGGGCTGCTCTATGACTTCAGCCTGGGAACAGAGCTCTCTTTCAACGAAGCCTTGATGTTCAGGGTGGGCTACAGCAAATTTACCCCTCAAACTATGTTCCAGAACCTCCCTCTTGGGCTCACTGCAGGTATTACCATACGACAGTTTGGACTGGGCATAGACTATGCTGTGTCCTTTGAGGACCCTGCCTGGCAGGGCACTGTAGAGATGTTTATGAGGATTGGGGTCAGCTTTCGGTTTGGAAAAAGTATGGAAGAAAAAAAGGCCCTGGAGGCCCAGAAAATACAAGAAAAAATCGAACAGGGAATTCGGGAAGCTACCCAGGAGTACGAAAATAGACTTGACCAGCTTTCCAAACAGTACCAGCAGGAAAAACAACAAGTAGAGCAGCAGCTGGAGGAAAAGTACCAGCAAAAAATAGCAGCAGTGGATGAAAGGATCCAGGAGGTTAGAGAAGATATAATAGCCGACCTGACCGCCCAGAAGGAAGCAGAAAAACGAAGGGCCCTGGAAGAGCTGCAGGAAAACTACCAGGAAGAAAGGGCCCAGCTGGAAAATCAGCTTTCAGAGCAGCGGCTCACCTACCAGCAGAGGATCGAAAATCTGCAGGAGGAATT